>CALHPT010000243.1 GCA_938036405.1 uncultured Tannerella sp. | reverse complement strand
ATCGCGCAGCTCGTCGTAACGTCTTACGCACGCGTCGAATGGCAGCCCGTGGACACTCTCGATGAGACACAGCGCGGCCGCGGCGGCTTTGGCCATACGGGCGTGTAAGCAAGTATCTATAAAACCCCGATAACCACCCTACGAATGGAATCCATCCAACCAAAAACGAAGCGCTGCTCGCATTGCGGCGCCGTGAAACCCGTGAGCGAGTTCTACCGCAACACCAACAATGCGGACAACCTGCAGAACAGCTGCAAGGCCTGCTCCAAGGCCTCCAGCAAGGCTTATTATCGCCTTCGCATCGCCAAGGAACGCCGCCTCCGCGACAGCAAACGTCGGCTGAGAGACGCCCGCCAAACCTTTGAGGACGCGCTGGACGAAGCCTCGGCCGAACGCCTCGGAGTCGTCATGCAGCGCCCCGACGTGCCCCTCAATCCGGATCTGAAGGCCTTCACGCCCAGCCAGCTGATGCGAGAGCTATACGCCCGCGGATACGAAGGCAGCCTGACCTATTCCGAGCAGGTTGTCCACCGCATAAACATAGCCGCCTGCAAGCGGTGAAGGCATCTCCGGGAAGCCGGGTTTCACGCCAAAAAGAAGTCGGAAGCCCGAAACCCGCCGAGGATTGCACCAAAATGAATTTTGAAGCCCAAAACTTGCCTCGTTTTGCACCAAAAACTGTTTTTGAGTCCAAAATGAGCCTCGGATTGAGCCAAAAACGGAATTTAAGCCTGCGGCGACCCTCGTTTCACACCTCAACGCATAAACAGATAAACAAATAAACCGGCCGTTAGGCCCCAACATCATTCAACCCCAACTATGCTACAAATCGAAGTAATTGGCAACCTCGGAAAGGATGCCGAAGTGAAAGAATTTTCAGGCAAGAAGTACGTCTGCTTCAGTGTGGCGCACACCGAAAACGTGCGCGCTCAGAAACCCGGCGAGCCCCCCGTGCAACGCACCACGTGGCTCTCCGTCTATTGGTACGGCGATGGCGGCGCAATGCTGCAATACCTCAAGCGAGGCACGAAGGTCTTCGTCCGCGGTACGATGCGCAACAACCTCTACACCGACCGCACCGGCCAGACGCGCGTAGACATCAACGTCAACGCCCGCGAGGTCTACCTCTGCGGCAGCAGCCCCGCACAACCGGCCGCACAGGGATCCACGCAAGCCACACAGCCCACCGCAAACCAGCACGTACAGGGTCAAACTTCGCAGGTGCCCGCAGGCACCCCCATCGGAGGGGAAGACGATCTGCCCTTCTAAACGGCCTGCGCTCTGTTTGGGTGTTTAGTCGTTGGTGTGTTGAACTGTTGAACTGTTGATTCGTTCAACAGCCCAACGGCAAACACTTTAACAACTAAACATCCCAACAAGGCGCAGCCCTCAACAACTCAACAACAATGATTCAGCATATCATCGCCATCGACCCCGACGTGGATCGGTCGGGCGTAGCCTTCCTGCACCTCCCCAGCCGGGAGTTGCTGTGCGAGGCGCGCTCGTTCCCCGAACTGATCGACGACCTGCACGCCATCAAGCAGGCCACGGACGCCCTCGGAGAGTCTCTCATCGTTATCGTGGAGGCCGGCTGGCTCAACCGCTCCAACTGGCACACCCACGCCCGCGACAGCCATCGCAAGGCGGCCGCCATCGGTCGCTCCGCCGGTCGCAACCACGAAGTAGGCCGTAAGCTCGTCGAGATGGCCCGGCACATGGGCATCGAGACCGTCGAGCAGCGCCCCTTGCAGAAGTGCTGGCGGGGCCCGGACGGAAAGATCACCGCCGCCGAGCTGGCCCAGTTCACGGGCTACACCCGGCGCACCTCGCAAGACATGCGCGACGCCGCCCTCCTGGC
>CALHPT010000242.1 GCA_938036405.1 uncultured Tannerella sp. | reverse complement strand
ATTACGTTTATTCAAGAAATTCACCACAACTACGTCAAATTTCTGCCCATAACGATGACAACGCCCAATCCGTTGCTCTACTCGTTGCGGATTCCAAGGCAAATCGTAGTTAATCAACAGCGAACAGAACTGCAAGTTCACCCCTTCGCTCGCAGCTTCCGTAGCAATCATAATCTGTGCATTTTCTCTGAAATACGCAATCAAGGAGGGGGAAAGGGGCGAAACATGAAGGAATGCGTCTAGTTTTTGTGCTCCTTGATGGGCTTCCGTGTGCTGATATGAAGGGCGTTTATCAGCTGATGATGACCTTACGAAGACAGTAAACGGTAGAGAATAGCAGATGAAATCGAGCGTTGAATGCAAAAATCAACACGCTCCGCCGGGTAGGGATTTCCACCTTACTTTTGCGCCGATCATCCGGAAAGGGTAAGAAATGGACGAATATTCAGACGGAAATTATTACACGGATACGCCGATACCGCGTGAAGCAGTGGCGGAAAATGCGCCGATCGACGAGGAATCGAAGAAGCGAGCTGCGATTTTGGAGGAGGTGCAGCAGGAGCTGAGGCGGATGTGGGGAAGTAATCCGTGGACTCCGGGGCTTGAAATGCCCAGTCTGGAGGATGTGAATCGTGCGCCGGAAAAGATTCTTGAACTGTGGAGGATCTGCCGGCGGACACAGTGGTCGCCGACGCGCAACCGTGACTTCTATAGCCAGGCGCTCTACGCCTCCGATTGCGAGGACAGCGTGTCGAGTATCGCGCCCTTCTTTGCTTACACGCCCGTTTACCAAGATATGAACCTAGCGCAGCTACGCAGCTATTTCACGCTTCGAGCGGGCTGGCGCCGCGGCGAATTTCCACGCGAGATTTCACTGCCGTACGTCTATGTGTACGTCTACGAGCTGCTGATGCAGGTCGGCTCATGGCTGCCCGAGGAAGGGCTGAAGAAGCTCGAACAGATCCGCGACAGTTACGGCCCGATGGACTCGAAATTGCAGCGGAACATGAAGGAGTGGATGAAGGACTACGTCGCATTTTACGGGTTGATCGACATGGCCGAGACGTATTTTGCCGAGGAGCAAGCTGAGGATGTGGCCGCGGGTGTGCTCGACGATATGGACGAGGAGGACGACGTGGAGCTTTTCGATGCCATCGCGCCGCTTTCGGCCTATCGCATTTTGGAGTCGCGCCTCTACAGACGGCATACGGAACTGGTGGCGACGATCGGGGGGCGGATCATACGGGCGGCGAAGCCGATCCTCGAAAAGCGTTACGGGGAGTCGATCAGCAGGCTTTTTTTGGGCGAGCTAAGACAGGTGTCCCGGCCGATGTTTTACTCGGCCGTCTTCTATCGCCGGTACCCTTATCGCAAGCGGTATTATCCGTTCACGGACGACCGTTATTTCACCTGCATCAAGGGGGCTTGGACGAAGGAGGCGTATTGCAACGTGATCGATGACGAGCGTCGGGGCGAGGCACTCGGGGGGCTGATGCAAGAGATGGATCGGCAGCTGCGGATCGGCATGAAGGGCGAGGGTAAGCTCACGAAGCGCATGAACGATCGGACGCTGGAAGGCTTGATCGAGAGCGAGATCGCCGGCTATTGGGCCGAGCAACAAGAGGCGGAGCGGCAGGCTAAGCTTGATGCCGTGAAGGTGGACCGCTCCCGCCTGGAGCGCATACGTAACGATGCCGATGTGGTTCGTGAGGCGCTACTAACGGACGACGATCGTGCGGATGTGACCCGTCCGACGGTGCCCCAAGCCTCACCACCACCGGTGTCTGCACCGCCGCCCAAGGTGCCGATCGAACCCCAAACCATAGCGGCCACGGCCTTCACCAATCAGGAGCGGCGCTTCCTGCACTTGCTGATCGAAGGGGGAGACTGGAGCCGATTTCTGCGTGACATCCGTGTGCCCATTGGCGTAATGACGGACGCGATCAACGAGAAAATGATGGAGGAGGTGCAGGACGTCGTCATCGCCGACCGCGGCAACGGGCCGGAGGTGATCGACGATTATCTGGACGATTTAGTTCGTAGGATATGACAGCCCCCCTTCTTACCTATTTTATATATGGTGTAGGGTAGGACATGCGCCACGCTCAGAGGCGACGGGCCCCTACCACACTTCAAACTACTCTCTGACTACTTCTATTTCTAACTACCTCTAACTACTTGCATGAATATGGATAACAAACCGACGAAGATTCCGCGGCGCATAGCGCAGACGGTTGTGAACTCACTCAAAGGAGGCGTGGTGCCTCGTGTGGGACTGCCCTATATTACCGTGGGGCGAAGGCAAGAGATCGAAGCGTTGCTCCGCGATATAGACATCGTTAGCGAAGGCGGCGCATCGTTCCGCTTCATCGCAGGCAACTATGGCAGTGGCAAATCCTTCCTGCTCCAGACGATGCGCAACTATGTGATGGATCGAAATTTTGTGGTGATGGATGCAGACCTTTCGCCCGAGCGACGCCTCTATGGCAACCAGGGGCAAGGCTTGGCCACCTATCGCGAACTGATCAAGAACCTCAGCGTAAAGACGCAACCCGAAGGCGGTGCATTGGCCAATGTACTCGACCGGTGGATCAGCGCCGTGCAGATACAGACGGCTGAGTCGGCCGATTGCAGTACGGACAGCCCGGAGTTTTCGGCGCGCGTGGAGCAACAGATCTTCGCCGTGGTCCGCACGATGCACGACCTCGTCCACGGCTTCGACTTTGCCCGACTGCTCACCCTCTACTATCGCGCCTTTGCTGAGGGCGACGACGAGCTGAAGGGAAAGGTGCTCAACTGGTTCCGCGGCGAATACGCCAACAAGACCGAGGCACGCGCCGATCTGGGTGTGAACGTGGCCATCACGGACGACAACTGGTACGACTACCTCAAGCTCTTTGCCTTCTTCTTTCACAACGCCGGATACAGCGGCCTGATCGTCCTCGTTGACGAGCTGGTGAACCTCTATAAGATCCCCAACAGCATAGCCCGCCAATACAACTACGAGAAACTGCTGGCCATGTACAACGACGCCCTGCAAGGCAAAGCGCGATACATCGGCACGCTCATGAGTGGTACGCCGCAAAGCATTGCCGATCCGCGTCGCGGCCTGTACAGCTACGAGGCCCTACGATCTCGCCTGCAAGAGGGTAAGTTCACCCGCGAGCAAGGCATGTCTGATCTCCTCGCCCCCGTCATCAAGCTGCAACCGCTGACGGCTGAAGAGATGACCGTGCTCACAGAGAAGATCGCCCTTATCCATGCCGGACTATACGAATACGAGCTGCGGCTTACGGACGACGATCTCGTGGCCTTCATCCGCACCGAGTATGCACGCATCGGCGCCGACACGCATATCACACCCCGCGAAGTGATTCGTGACTTCATCGAGCTGCTCGACCTCCTTTACACGCACGCACACCTGACGCTGGCCGACCTTCTGCAATCCGAGACGTTCAACTACGCTAAGCCCGAACTGGAGGAAAGAGACGTCGATGCCGAATACGCCGAGTTTACCCTTTAACCTCCCTCCAGATCCCGCATCAGATGGACGTTTACGCTCGCTATTCCCCCGCCATTCGTGACTACATCTATCGCAGCGGATGGGACACACTCCGCGCCGTGCAGGCAGCCGCCGGTGACGCCATTTTCGGCACCGATGCCCACGTGCTGCTTTGCGCCTCCACCGCCTCGGGTAAGACGGAAGCGGCCTTCTTCCCCATCATCACGCTGATGCAGGAGCAGCCGCCCACCTCCATTGGTTGCCTCTACATCGCCCCGCTGAAGGCACTCATCAACGACCAGTTCTTGCGCCTTAACGACGTCTGTGCCGAGTGCGACATCCCTGTTTGGCACTGGCATGGCGATGTCTCACCGCGCGAGAAAAAACGTCTCATGCGTCGCCCGTCGGGCATCCTACAGATCACGCCCGAGTCGCTCGAGGCTATGCTCCTCAACCGTCAAACCCAAGTGGCTGCACTCTTCGGAGACCTACGCTTCATTGTCATCGACGAGATCCACGCCTTCCTGCGTGGCGATCGCGGCGGGCAGGCTATGTGTCTCATCGAGCGACTGGCACGTGCTGCCGGTGTCAATCCTCGGCGCATCGGACTCTCGGCCACCGTGGGAGACCCTGAAACCGTCGGCCAGTTTCTCGCCGCAGGCACGAAGCGGAGCACCGTCATTCCCCGCATACAGAGCACCCCGATGAAGTGGCGGATCTCCATGCAGCACTTCTATAATAACGGTCCTCAGGCAGCGGATGCCGCTCAGCAAACGGCTGACGTCGTCCCGGTGTCCTCTGTAAAAACATCGGACAACGTACTCCCCGCCGACGAGCCACCCACGGACACAGCACCCGCGACGGCTGACCCTGGTCTGGGCTACATCTTCGAGCATACGCGTGGCCGTAAATGCCTCATCTTCTCCAACTCTCGTGAGGAGTGCGAGACAGTCACGGCTACGCTTCGCCGCTACTGCGAGGCGTGCCACGAACCCGACCGCTTCCTTATCCACCACGGCAACCTCTCCGTATCGTACCGCCGTCAGGCCGAAGAGCGCATGAGGCAATCGGAGGCGGCACTGGCCGTCTGCACCACATCCACGCTTGAGCTGGGGATCGACATCGGTCGCCTCGAGCGCGCGTTCCAGATCGATGCACCCGCCACCGTCTCCTCCTTCCTCCAGCGCATGGGGCGCACCGGTCGACGAGGCGCACCGGCCGAGATGTGGTTTGTCATGCGGGAGGAGCACACCGAGCCGCGTGCTCTGCTCCCCGAGACGATCCCCTGGAAACTGTTGCAAGGCATCGCGCTTGTGCAGCTCTACATGGAGGAGCGCTGGGTCGAGGCGCCGCGCAAAGGGCGGTTACCCTACAGCCTACTCTACCACCAGACGATGGCCACGCTGGCCGCTGGCGGCGAGATGAAGCCCCCTGAGCTGGCCTCGCGCGTCCTCACGCTCCCGCCCTTCAGCCTCATCTCGCAAGACGATTACCGCGCTCTGCTGCTTCACCTCCTCGAGATCGATCACATCCAGCGCACCGACCGCGGCGGGTTGATCATCGGATTGGCCGGCGAGCGTGTCGTCAACGATTTCAAGTTCTACGCCGTCTTCCGGGAAAACGAGGAGTACACCGTGCGGTGCGACTCCGAAGAGCTTGGCACCATCGTCAAGCCGCCGCCCGTGATGAGCAAGATCGCCATCGCCGGACACGTCTGGGAGGTGGAAGAGGTGGATTACCGACACCACGTTGTCTATTGCCACCGCGTAGGTGGTATCGTTCATGCCTACTTCGGTGAGGAAGCTGGCGATATCGACAACAAGATCCTCGAGCGCATGCGACTCTTGTTCCTCCAGTCAAACAGCTACGCTTACCTCCTGCCCAATGCGGCTGCCCGACTCGCCGCCGCGCGCCATGCGGGTCAGCGTGC
>CALHPT010000241.1 GCA_938036405.1 uncultured Tannerella sp. | reverse complement strand
GAACGAATCAACAAGCCCTGCTCCGCGAAGTCAGGGATTACGTGATGATTGCCCTCGGCATGCTGCTCTACAGTATCGGGTGGACCGTTTTCTTGCTCCCGAACAAGATCATGACCGGTGGCGTGCCTGGCATCGCCTCGATCATCTACTTCGCCATCAAGCTGCCCGTGCAGTACGTCTACTTCGGCGCCAACGTCTTCCTGCTCGTCCTCGCCATCAAGATCTTGGGGTGGAAGTTCAGCATCAAGACGATCTACGGCGTCTGTATGCTCACCCTATCGCTCGAAGTGGTGCAAGCCATCACGAAAGGCGTGTGGATGCTCCATGATCAACCCTTCATGGCCTGCGTCTTGGGGGCCTCCATCTGCGGCACAGGGCTGGGTATCGCCTTCTCGTCCAACGGCAGCGCCGGCGGTACGGACATCGTGGCCGCCATTATTAATAAGTACAAGGATATCACCCTGGGGCGCGTCATGATGATCCTCGATACGATCATCATCACCTCCAGCTACGTCGTGTTGCGCGACTGGGAGCGCGTCGTTTACGGCTTCGTCACCCTCTTCGTGTGCAGCTTCATGCTCGACCAGATCGTCAACAGCGCCCGCCAGTCCGTGCAGTTCTTCATCATCTCCAAGAAGTACCAAGAGATCGGTCAAGCCATCAACGCCATGCACCGCGGTGTGACCGTGATCGACACCGTCGGCATGTACACCGGCCAGCCGCAGAAGATGATCTTCGTCCTGGCCAAGAAGCGCCAATCGACCACCATCTTCCGCATCATCAACGACATCGACCCCTCGGCCTTCATCTCGCAGAGCGCCGTGATCGGCGTCTACGGACACGGCTTCGACCACCTCAAGGTCAAGCAGAAGAAACATGGCACAGCCGCTGTCGAGGAGGCGCATGAACTCGGCGTTTGAGCTGAGTTTAAGCGGCATTTGAACCGTATTGAAACACGTGAACCCCGTGTTACCTGATTGGAATACGAAACCAGTAAGAGCCATCCGTTACGGGGTGGCTCTTTTGCTGTTGGCTTACCTGCTGTGCCTGCCGCGCCGACTGTTCGACGTGCCTTACGCCACCGTCGTCACCGATCGCCACGGTGAGCTGCTCGGTGCGCGCATCGCCGCCGACGGACAGTGGCGCTTCCCGCCCTCCGACACGGCGCCAGACAAGTTCGCCCGCTGCCTCATCGCTTTCGAGGATCGCCATTTCTACCTCCACAACGGCGTCAATCCGGCCGCCATCCTGCGCGCCTTTGTGCAGAACGTCCGCGCCCGACGCATCGTCAGCGGGGGGAGCACGATCACCATGCAGACCATCCGACTCTCGCGCGGCGAACGGCGTACGGTGGGGGAGAAGCTGATTGAGATCGTCCTGGCCACTCGGCTCGAGTGTCGCTACAGCAAGCGGGAGATCTTGGCGCTCTATGCCGCGCACGCGCCCTTCGGTGGCAACGTGGTCGGGGTGGAAGCAGCCGCGTGGCGCTACTTCGGTCACTCGTCCGCCGAGCTGTCATGGGCCGAGGCTGCCATGCTGGCCGTGCTGCCCAATGCACCGTCGATGATCCACCTTTCGCGCAACCGTGAGGCGCTGCTCCGGAAGCGCAACCGACTGCTGCGCGAGCTGCATCGGCAGGGCGTGATCGACGATGCCGACTATGAGCTGGCCCTCAGCGAGGCGCTGCCTGAAGAGCCGCTGCCACTGCCCGCATTGGCCCCACATCTGGTGGCCGACTTTCAGCAGACACGCCCCGGTGAACGCATCGTTTCGACGATCGATAAGGGCATGCAGTCGCAGGTCGAAGCCGTGCTGGCACGGTGGCACGCGGAATTTGCGCAACAGGACATCCGCGACATGGCCGCGATCATCGTCGACGTCCGCACCGCCCGCGTGCTGGCCTACTGCGGCAACGCTCGCTTCGACGAGCGACAGCCAGGCAGTCAGGTCGACATCATCCGTGCGCCACGCAGCACGGGCAGCATCCTCAAACCCCTGCTCTACTGTGCCGCCATGCAGGATGGCGACATCCTTCCCCGCACCCTCCTGCCCGACATTCCGATCAACGTGAACGGCTTTGCGCCGCAAAACTTCAGTCTGCAATTCGAGGGGGCCGTGCCCGCCGCAGAGGTCATCGCCCGCTCGCTCAACGTGCCCTCCGTCGTGTTGCTCCGTCGCTACGGCGTCCCCAAGTTCTACGACTTTCTGAAGCGCGCCGGACTCACCACACTCCGCCGACCGGCCTCGCACTACGGCCTTTCGCTCATCCTCGGCGGTGCCGAAGCCACCCTGTGGGACGTCACCGCGGCCTACGTCGACATGGCGCGTTGCCTCGAGGGACAGCCGCGCATCCCCCTTGCCCTGGCCGCCGATGAGAAGCAGCGCCGCTCCACCACCCCCTACGTTTTCACTCCGGGCGGCGTCTGGCTCACGTTTCAGTCCATCAAGGAGGTAAATTGGCCGGAGGACATCGACTGGCGCACGATCCCTTCTATGCAGACCGTGGCGTGGAAGACAGGCACGAGCTACGGCTTCCGTGACGCGTGGGCCGTGGGCGTCACGCCGCGCTATGCCGTGGGCGTGTGGGTAGGCAATGCCTCGGGCGAGGGCCGGCCGGGGATCGTCGGGGCACGTACCGCCGGCCCAGTCCTCTTCGACCTCTTCAACTTGCTGCCCGCCGCGACATGGTTCGACATGCCCGGCGACGGTGCACTTGTCGAAGCTGAAGTGTGCCGCCAGTCAGGTTGCCTCAAGGGGCGCTTCTGCGACGCGTCGGATGTTGTCCCGATTTGCCCTAACGGTCAGCGGACGGAACCTTGCCCTTACCACATGCGCGTGAACCTAACCCCTGACGGCCGCTTCCGTGTCTATGAAAACTGCATGAACGAGGCAAGCGCTGTGCCCGCCAATTGGTTTGTGTTGCCGCCTGCCTGGGAGTGGTATTATCGGCAGCAGCATCCCGATTATCGCCCGCTACCGCCCTTCATGCCGGGTTGCGGCGACGACTCTGACCGGCCCATGCAGTTCATCTACCCCCAAGATGCCTTTGCGCGCGTCACCCTGCCCCGCCAGCTTGACGGCACGCCCGGTGTCGTCACCTTCGAGCTGGCCCATAGCGATCCCAACGCCACCGTCTTCTGGCATATCGATGGCAATTACACTGCCTCCACGCGCGACTTCCACAAGCTCTCCATTCACCTCGATCCCGGTCTCCACACGCTCACCGTGGTCGATGATCGCGGCCATACGCTCTCGGCCACCATCCGGGTGGAAGCGTCGTAAATCCCGCAAAACAAAAAAGAGGATGCGCCGTGGGGCGTATCCTCTTCTTGCATATCGTGGTCATCCCTGCGGGGGATGTGCTGCGGTTACTTCCGTTTCTTTTTCGGCTGTTGCTTGTTGTAATGCTCGAGCCCAACTTGGACGTTTTTCATCAGTGCGTCGGACGAGAGTGTGGCACCCGTCACGGCGTCTGGGGCTTCCTTCACGGCCCGAGAAACGGCTTTGCCGTCCCAAAAGGTGAGGATGGCTTTGGCGTGGTCGAAGAACTTCGGTGTCTCTTGGTTGGGCAGCGCCTCGACGCGCACCACCTTGTTTTGCTTGATGAAGATCTTCACGGGTGTGGGGCTTTGGTAGCCTTTTACGTCGCGGGTTAGCTCGGTGGTGTTGACTACCGTCATGCCGTTCTCTTTCGTGATTACGCCGTCGCCGGCCTTGGCGGCCGTGAGCAGTAGTACTACGGACAGGGCCACAGCCACTGTCGTCATTCTCTTATTCTTTTTCATTTCGTTTTTGGGGGTGTATATATAAATGTATGGGCGCCTAAGGGGCGCGGGAATATACTTGGGGGCTTCTTTTCTGGCCTTGATGCCTTCTTTTCTTCCCTTGATGTTCTTCTTGTCTTGAGTCTTCTTTTCTTCCCTTGATGGAAGAAAAGAAGCAAAAGAAGATCAAGGCCTCTACCGAGGCCGGGGAAGTTGGCCGGGTACATGATAAGAGTAATCACCTACCAGCCAATTTGGCCGCCTACCTGTCACATTGGGTTGGTGGCTCTGACGCCACTCTTGCTGAGGAGTTCGTCGAAATAGGCGATGGTCTTCTTTAGTCCTTCTTCCAGCCGGATGGTGGGCTGCCAGCCGCCGAGCTTCTCATAAGCCAGGGAGATGTCGGGCTTGCGCTGCTTGGGGTCGTCCTGGGGCAGGGGGGCGAAGACGATTTTCGAACGTGATCCGGTGAGCCGAAGCACTTCGTGGGCCAGCTCAAGCATGGAGAACTCGCCGGGGTTGCCGATGTTGACCGGCCCGCTGAAATCGTCCGGCGTATCCATCATGCGCATCATGCCTTCGATCAGGTCGTCGACGTACTGGAAGCTGCGCGTCTGGGAGCCGTCGCCGTAGATGGTGATGTCGCGGCCGGTGAGGGCCTGGACGATGAAGTTGGAGACCACGCGGCCGTCGTGCTTGTCCATGCGCGGGCCGTAGGTGTTGAAGATGCGGATGATCTTGACGCGGATGCCGTGCTGACGGTGATAATCCATGCAGAGCGTTTCGGCGGCGCGCTTGCCCTCGTCGTAGCAGGAGCGGATGCCGATGGGGTTGACGTTGCCCCAATACGATTCTGGCTGCGGGTGAATGGTCGGGTCGCCGTAGACCTCGCTCGTAGAGGTGTGCAAGATCTTTGCGTGCACGCGCTTGGCTAGGCCGAGCATGTTGAGCGTGCCGTAGATCGACGTCTTGAGCGTTTTGATGGGGTTGTACTGGTAGTAGACGGGCGAGGCGGGGCAGGCCAGGTTGTAGACCTTGTCGACCTCGGCGTAGTAGGGCGTGGTGACGTCGTGGCGCACGGCCTCGAAGCGGTCGCTGCCCAGCAGGTGGCGGATGTTGTCCTTGCTGCCCGTGAAGTAGTTGTCGACGCAGATCACGTCGTTGCCTTCCATGACGAGGCGTTCGCAGAGGTGCGATCCGATGAAGCCTGCGCCACCGGTTACTAAAATTCTTTCCATATATCGTTTCTTCTCTGATTATTCATCTCGGCGCAAAAGTAGGTCGGGCGTTGGGATTTCTCTGTTTTGAGTGCTGAGGTGGCCGTGGATACGTTCCGAGGTGGTCGTAATACGTTCCGAACCTATTAGAACCACCTCACCAACGTATTCTAACCACCTCGGAACGTATTACGACCACCTCCCTAACGTATTCTGACCACCTCGGAACGTATTACAACCA
>CALHPT010000240.1 GCA_938036405.1 uncultured Tannerella sp. | reverse complement strand
GGTTCAACCCTCGGGAGAGGCCATTTCCCGAGTCAGGAAATGGGTCCCACCTTCGGGAGAGGTCATTTCCCGAGTCAGGAAAGGGCGCCATCGATCGAATGACTACCCCACCCCAATCACTCACATTACTCTACGCATCAATCATTCAAAAGGAGGACCATAGACATGGAAAAGCAATTAGTCACCCTGGCCATTCATACGTATGAAAAGGCCCAAATCCTCAAGACGCTGCTCGAGGCCGAAGGCATCGAGGCGTACATCCACAACGTGAATCAGATCCAGCCCGTCATCTCGGCCGGTGTGCGTGTGCGGATCAACGAGAAAGACCTGCCGCAGGCCCTGCGCATCATCGAGGACACGCAGTGGCTGAGCGAGGCGGCCGACGAACAGGGCGCTGACGAGAACGCTCCCAAGAAGGTGCTTATCCCCATCGACTTCTCGGACTACTCCATCAAGGCCTGCGAGACGGGCATCCGCCACGCCGCCCGCATCGACGCCGAAGTCATGCTCCTGCACGCCTACTTCAGCGCCTACATCCCCTCGGCGCTACCCTTTGCCACGCGCGATCCGATCGTGACCGGAACGGCCGGCAACGAGTCCATCCACGCCGTCTATAAGCGCGTCCAGACCGACATCGAAAACATGTGCACGCTGATCAATCGCAAGATGGAAAGCGGCGAGTGGCCCCGGGTGAAGTACAACTACATCCTCAAGGAAGGCGTGCCCGAGGAAGAGATTCTGGAGTACGCCAAGGAGTATCGCCCGACGCTCATGGTGATGGGCACGCGCGGCAAGAACCAGAAGAATATCGACCTGATCGGTAGCGTCACGGGCGAGGTGATCGAGCAGACCCAGACGCCGCTCTTGGCCATCCCGGAGCATGTGCCCTACAGCGATCTCAGCGAGTGTCGCCGCGTAGCCTTCGCCACGTCGTTCAACAAGCGCGACATTGAAGCCTTCGGGCGCTTCGTCACCATCTTCAAGGAATACCCCGTGCAGATCGAGCTGTTCAACATCTCCACCAGTCGCAACGAGTGGAACGAGATCCGTCTGGCCGGCATGGACGAGTACCTCACCAAGCAACATCCGGGCCTCAACATCGGACACACCGTCTTGCGCGACGGCGACTTGCTCGACTCCATCCAGTCGTTCATCGAGGAGAAGCGCATCGACATGATCGCCTTCAGCACCTACCGTCGCAGCATGATCACACGCATCTTTAACCCCAGCATAGCCCGCAAGATGATCTTCCACGGTAACACCCCCTTGCTGGTGATTCCTATTTGATAACCGCATCGCAACATGGCATCTAAGAGCAAATCATCCGTCCTATTGATTTACACCGGGGGCACCATCGGTATGGTGGAGAACCCCGAGACGGGCGCGCTGGAGCCCTTCAACTTCCGGCACATTCAGGAGCACATCCCCGAGCTGAAGCGGCTGGGGCATAAGACGGCGAGCATCTCCTTCGATCCGCCGATGGATTCGTCCGACATCGGGCCCGACTCCTGGGCCAAGATCGTCCGCCTCATTGCCGACAACTACGACGCCTACGACGGCTTCGTCGTCCTGCACGGCACGGACACGATGGCCTTCACCGCCTCAGCCCTCAGCTTCATGCTCGAGAATCTGAATAAGCCGGTCATCCTGACCGGGTCGCAACTGCCGATCAACATGCTGCGGACGGACGGCAAGGAGAACCTCATCACTGCCGTCGAGATAGCCGCCGCGAAGGATGGGTCGGGCAAGCCCGTCGTGCCTGAAGTCTGCATCTTCTTCGAGAACCAGCTCATGCGCGGCAACCGCACCTCGAAGATCAATGCCGACGACTTCAACGCCTTCCACTCCTTCAACTATCCGCCTCTGGCACGCGCTGGCGTCACGATCCGTTACGACGAGAAGCTCATCTATCGGCCGCAGCTTGTCCGCCCACTCAAGCCGCACTACGCGTGCGACAAAAACGTGGTTATCCTCAAGCTCTTCCCCGGCATCACCGAGGCCGTCGTCTCGTCCGTGCTGCACACACCCGGCCTCCGCGGCGTCGTGCTCGAGACCTTCGGCAGCGGCAACGCCCCGACCGACGAGTGGTTCCTCAAGCAGTTTCGCGAGGCCACGGAGCGCGGCATAGTCGTGGTCAACGTCACGCAGTGCACCGGTGGCTGCGTCGAGATGCATCGCTACGAGGTGGGGCGCAAACTGTTGGAGTGCGGTGTCCTGAGCGGCTTCGATAGCACCTCGGAGTGTGCCGTGGCCAAGCTCATGTTCCTGCTCGGTCAGGAGCTGACGCCGAAGGAGATTCGGGAGCACATGCAATGCTCGTTGATTGGTGAGGTGACGCTATGAACCCGATCCTGATCGTACTGCCGATACTTACCCTGCTCATGTTCGACCTCGGGCTGACGCTCCAGCCCGCTGACTTTCTGCTCTTCCGCCGGCGGCCGCGCGCTGTGGCCGTCGGATTGGTGGGGCAGATTGTCGTTTTACCGGCTGTGGCTTTTGCGCTGGGCATGGCCTTCGCGCTGCCGCCCGTCTTCTTCGTCGGACTGGTACTTATCGCTTGCTCGCCCGGTGGCAGCTCGTCGAACATCTTTTCTAAGCTGGCCGGTGGCGACGTGGCCCTGTCCGTCACGCTCACGGCCTTGAGCAGCGTCATCACGCTCGTCACCATTCCGCCCATCTTGCAGCTGGCTGTCGGAGTATCCGGTGCCGAAGCCTCGGACATCCACCTGCCCGTCGGCCGACTCTTCGTGCAAAACCTACTGCTGATGCTGCTTCCCATAGCGGTGGGTGTCTTCGTGCGCCTCCGTTTCGCACGCGCCGCTGCGGCCATCGACCGTGTGCTGTCGCGAGTGGCCTTCCCCGCGCTCATCCTCCTGGCCGTCCTCTTTTTTATTCAACACCGGGCCACGATCATGGACCACTTCACGGGCCTCGGCGCATGCATTACGGCGATGATCCTCACGGCCATCTTGGCCGGTGCCGCCCTCTCGCGGCTGATGCATCTTGAGCGTCGCGAGACGCGCACGATCGTCATCGAAGTCGGCATGCAGAACGCTGCGCAAGCCATCGCCGTCGCCTCCAGCCCCCTCATCTTCCACAACGACATCATGGCCATCCCCGCCATCCTCTACGCCCTGCTGATGAACGTCATCCTGCTCATCTATGTCGCGGCGGTGAAGCGGAGGGGATAATGGTCAATGCGGGGGAGTAGGCGATGATGATGCGGGTACGACGCATATCGTTTTCGTATTGAAACCCGCTATCAAGGGTCGCAACAAGTGTTGTATGGGCGTTAAAAAGACGATCAAGGTCCGCA
>CALHPT010000239.1 GCA_938036405.1 uncultured Tannerella sp. | reverse complement strand
ACCCCACCTCGTGCGACACGTTTAGATTATGAGCTTAGACCAACAAAACATCATGTATCTGCCCGGCGTTGGGCCGCGGCGCGCCGAGATCCTCAAGAAAGAGATCGACGTGATGACCTACGACGACTTGCTCCATTATTTCCCCTACCGGTATGTGGATCGCAGTCGCATTTACACCGTCAGCGAGCTCGAGCGCATCGTGTCGGGACACAGCGACAAGGCGCCCTTCGTCCAGCTTCGGGGGCGAATCACCAGCTACCAAGCCTCCAGCGAGGGGCGCACGAAGCGACTCGTGGCCCGCTTTGCCGACAGCACCGGTATAGTCGATCTGGTTTGGTTCCACGGTCAAAAATTCATCACCGACAAGTATCCGCCGGGCAAAGAGTATATCATTTTTGGCCAGCCAAAGGAGTACATGCACGAGTTCTCATTCATCCATCCCGAGATGGACCCGGCCGACCGCGCCGCGCGTGTCTCCGGCGGACTCGTTCCGCTGTACCACACCACCGAGCGCATGAAACGCGCCTCGCTTCACTCGCGTGCGCTCCGCGATCTCATTTACACGCTCCTGAACACAGTCAGCGGGGGCCTGCCCGAGACGCTCCCGGCGCGAATCATAGAGGAGCGCGCGCTGGTCTCCCTCACCGAGGCCATGCGGCAGATCCACTTCCCCGAGTCAGCCGAAAAGCTCCGAGCGGCACAGCACCGACTCAAATTCGAAGAGCTTTTTTATATCCAACTCAATATCCTACGCACGGCGACTCTCCGCCGTAACAAGTTGCGGGGCATCCCCTGCCCACGCGTAGGCGAAACGTTCAATACGTTCTATGCCAACCACCTACCCTTTGCCTTAACCGGCGCGCAAAAGCGGGTCGTACGCGAGATCCACGACGATATGAAGAGTGGAAGGCAGATGAACCGCCTGCTCCAAGGCGACGTCGGCAGTGGCAAGACGCTCGTCGCCCTCATGGCTATGCTCCTGGCCGTGGATAACGGTTGCCAGGCCTGCCTCATGGCGCCCACGGAGATTTTGGCGGGGCAGCACTTCGCAACCTTGCGAGAATTCCTCGGCGATATGAGCGTGCGGGTGGAGCTACTCACCGGCTCGACGACGAAGCGACAGCGGTCGGCGCTGCTACCGGCCGTCGAGTCGGGCGAGGTAGACATCCTCATCGGCACTCACGCACTTATCGAGGATGCGGTAGTCTTTCACCGCCTCGGTCTCTCCGTTATCGACGAACAGCATCGTTTCGGCGTCGAGCAACGGTCCAAGCTCTGGGTCAAGAGCACCTACGTGCCGCACGTACTCATCATGACCGCGACGCCCATTCCGCGCACCCTGGCCATGACCGTCTACGGCGATCTCGACGTATCCGTCATCGACGAGCTACCGCCCGGCCGCAAGCCTGTCAAGACCGTCCACCGCTACGATGCGAAAAAGGCCGAGCTGTACACCTTCCTCCGCAGCGAGATCGGTCGCGGGCGCCAGGTTTACGTGGTCTACCCCCTGATCGAAGAAAACGAAACGATGGATTACAAGGATCTCGAGCGGGGCTTCGAAACTTTTCGCGAGGTTTTCCCGGAGTACACCGTCTGCATGGTGCACGGGCGCATGAAAACGAAGGAGAAGGACGCCGAGATGCAGCGCTTTATCCGTGGAGAGGCGCAGATACTCGTCGCCACAACCGTCATCGAGGTGGGCGTGAATGTGCCGAACGCGTCGGTCATGGTCATCGAGAGTGCGGAACGGTTCGGGCTGTCGCAGCTCCATCAGCTGCGGGGACGCGTAGGTCGGGGCGCCGAACAGTCATATTGCATCCTCGTGACGGGTTATAAGCTGAGCGAGGTCACCCGTAAACGGCTCGGAATCATTGTCGCCACCTCCGACGGTTTCCGAATCGCCGAGGAAGACCTGAAGCTGCGCGGCGCGGGTGATATGGAGGGCACGCAGCAGAGTGGCGACGGCCTATCGCTTCGCATCGCCGATCTGGCTCAGGATGGCGGCATCCTCCGCACCGCCCGCGACGTCGCGTCTCGCATTCTCGACGCCGACCCGAATCTCTCCTCGCCCGAGAACGCCCTGCTCAACGCCCGCCTGACCGCCATCTTTAACCGTCGCATGAATTGGGGACTCATCTCCTAAGCCATTCGTGGCAAGGATAGGAGTCCTCCTCTGCCCGTGAATCCTTTTCGGAGCAGTTTTTTTAAGGAGTACTCAATGGGGAATCTTTTTCAGAGACACTTTTT
>CALHPT010000238.1 GCA_938036405.1 uncultured Tannerella sp. | reverse complement strand
CCAAAAGACGTTGTGGGTGTACCCCTCATCTCCGATATAGCCCATGTCACCTGCGAGCACAAGCACATCCCCCACGACATCGAGCGGATGGTGCTTTATGTACTTATCGTTCTCAGCAAACTCCAGATGGAGGTCCGAAGCGTATTGAATCTTAATCATCACTCAGAAAGCTGCTCGTAAGTTGAGCCAAAAGTTGGGTGCTGCTAAGGCGGCCCAATCCGGCAGCTTCCAAAAAATCAGCGTTGGGCAACTGGTCTTTGACTTGCTCGATAAAGCGGACAATGTCTTGTTGCAACACGGCCGGTAGGATGAACTTATCGGCAGGTGCGAGCATAGCGATCAACCTGAACACATCCTTTTTATGCTTGGCTATCTCTTTACTATCCGCATGTTCTCCGTAAGCCTTTCGGGAAGTCATATCCAAGAAGGCCTTGCATTTCAGGCAAATCAGGCTTTCAATATTGGCGATGTGGACGTCTTCTTCATATTGGCTATGCGCTATCGTGAAATGGTAATAATCGTCGCTCATAAGGATGGCGGAAAGGCTCGAAAGATCTTCTGACAGCGTGGGGATGGGGGTTATATGCGCGTCCTCGGGAAAGTTCAGCAGACGAAGCTTTCTTGAGAAAAGCTCTATTTGATAGGGATAGTCTGAACGCTCCGGATTTCGGAATCTGTAGTATTCATGCTTGGGATGAACGTCCTCATTCACCCCTCTGTTTCTCTCTCCATAGTTGGCCTCCTTCACAAAAAGCCAGAATCTCTCAACAAATTCGTAGGATAGCGCCTCGATGATCAAAATGATGTCTATATCCTTGGTCGCCCTTGCCGGAAGCGCGTTTCTCTCCTCGTGAATTTCACAGGCTGTACCTCCGATGATCACGTAATTCCCTTCAAACCCTTTGAAGTGCTCCTTGAATTTCTCTATGCCTCTTACCATGTCATTTCATTGATCAGGTTCTCCAATTCTATCTGAATACGTTCGTCCTCATCGTCCTTTAGCGAAAGGTAAAGCGATAGTTTATCGACAACGCCCGGCCTGTTTGTCAATAGCAGAGGGGAATACCTCCAAATTTGGATGATGTTTTTTCCGAACATTCTGTCAACCGGCTCTTTCAATGCGTCTACCTCTCTTTTTGTCAGGGCATACCACCCTCTGTTTTCTCGATTGAGCATCGTGTACTCAGAAAGGGCGTTAATGCCACATTCCGTCATATTCAGTTCTTGATCCGTGAACAATACGCGCTCTACCGGACTTTCCAAATAGGGCAGCGCTTCTACCCATAATTCTCTCTTGGAACAAGCGATTGCTACTGCTTTCGTCTTCCCACCATTGAGCGCAATCAGTTCTTTCTTCTTGAGCCAGCGTATAGCGCGGTTCATAGAGACATACGAAGTCTGAAGAATGTCGGCCAAACTCTTAGCGGTTTGCCCTTCTATCGAATCTTTCTCTATATGATAAAGGAGTAGGCATTGTGCTGCGGGAGGGATCCTTTCACTCAAATCTGTATTCGTCGCTCGATCCTTTTTTAGCTCCAATAGCAATGCAGGGAGGAACATTTGTTTGTTGGGGATGATGAAATTGACCTTGTAATTGATCAGTCGTAAAGCATTGTAAGCAGCCATTTCCCTTGCGACAAAGATCGGTGTATGCCCCAACCTCTTTTCCAACAAGAGCAATGTCTTTTGCATCTGTTGTGGAGAAAGGGTATTGGTGTCGTTC
>CALHPT010000237.1 GCA_938036405.1 uncultured Tannerella sp. | reverse complement strand
TGATATCCATATACGGAGTAAATATGGGTTGATTGATAAATGGCTTTCTCTTAAACGGCAATTTTAGGGGCTTGCAGGGCAGCCGACGGCCCAAACGAGACGCTTTTGGGAGCTTGCAAGGGTGGCGGAGGAGAAAATAAGGCACTTTTCGGAGCTTGCCTGGCTGCCGACGGACCAAACGAGGCGCGCCGCAGGTTCTCGGATAGGTGGAGAGGAGTGGATGGAATCAAATGTCCACCGTCGCTGCTCTCTTCTTTATCGCTTTACATTTGGGGCACTTATAATCAGAAAGGAGAACGGAACAATGAAGATCAATCTCGGGGTAAAACCCTACCTCTTCCCCATGCCGGTGCTGATGATCGCTACCTACGACGATGACGGACAGGTGAACGTGATGAACATGGCTTGGGGCGGTATCTGCGACGACAACAAGGTGGCGCTTAACATCAGCGACACGCACAAGACGGCCGCCAACCTGCGGGCGCGGCGCGCTTTTACGATCAGTGTGGCCGACATCGATCACTTGGAAGCGGCCGACTATTTCGGCATGGTCAGTGGCAATAAGGTGCCGGACAAGTTCGAGCTCAGCGGCCTGCACGCCGTGCCGAGCGAGCGGGTGGAGGCGCCCGTGGTGGTGGAGTTTCCGTTGACCATCGAGTGCCGCGTGGTAGACATGAAAACGACGGACGGCACGATGCGTGCAGTGGGCGAGATCGTCAATGTGATGGTCGAGGATACGGCCCTCGATGAGCGCGGACGTGTCGACCCTCTTAAACTCAACGCCTTCCTCTTCGACGCCTTCCAGAGTGGCTACTACGCCATCGGCGAAAAGGTGGGGCAGGCCTGGAAGAGCGGTGCGGAGATGGTCAAAAAGAGCGCCGGAAGCAAGGCTTAAACACGTGGGGAAGGGTCGGGGTAGCACACAGGCCCCCCGGGGGCTTCCCCCTTTTCATCATCCATAAAAACAAAGCGTAATGACAAACGAAGAATTGAAGCAAGGCGGAGCTTATCCGTCAGAGTGTACGACCGTGATCGTGGGTAGCCGCATGACGGACGATGGGTCGATGATCCTGGCCCGGTCGGAGGATTGGAACATGTCCTTCGCCAAGAATCTGGAGATCTATGAGGATCGCGAAGAGGGACCGAAGGAGTTTGTGGCCCAGGATAGCGGCTTCCGCTGCGAATTGCCTCGCGAGGCGTTGGGTTACACCGCGCTCGCACCCTGTCACCTGCGTGGCAGCTGGGGTAGCGCTGGGTATAACACGGCGGGCGTGGGTATGAGCGCCACGGAGAGCATCTTCAGCAGTGAGAAGGCGCTGGCCGTTGACCCGCTGGTGAAGGACGGTCTGGCTGAGAACTCGGTCTTCAACATCGTCCTGCCCTACATCCGTACGGCACGCGAGGGCGTCAGCCGTTTGGGCAGCCTGATCGAGCAGTATGGCATCTCTGAGGGCTTCGGCATCGGCTTCGTGGATGAGAGCGAGATATGGTACCTCGAGACGGCTTCGGGTCACCGCTGGCTGGCTTGCCGCATGCCCGAGGATATGTATTTCGTGACCGGTAATCAGAGCCGCTTCCGCACCTATGACCCGAACGACAAGGCCAACTATATGGCTTCGGCCGACCTCATCGAGTTCGCCGAGAAGCATGGCCTCTACGATCCCGCCGCTGGCCCCTTCGACTTCCACACGGCTTACATCCGCGACGTGAAGCTGGATACGACCTACAACTATCCGCGCGTCTGGGGGCTTCAGGCTATGTTCAGCCCCGCGATTGAAAACGACGTGACGAAGAACACCTTCCCCGTCTTTGCTAAGGCTGAGCGCCCACTCTCGCTCGACGACATGCGTCGTGCCTTCCGCTTCCACTATCAGGGCACGGAGCACGACCCGTACCTTCATAACAACCCGAAGGAGAAGTATCGCCCCGTCTCCATCTTCCGCACCACGCAGACGCACATCCTGCACGTGCGGCCGGAGCTGCCGCAGGCCATCGGCCGGGTGGATTACATGGCGATGGGTATGGCCGTCCTGGGGGTCTTCCTGCCGCTCTATCAGGGCATCACTTCCTATCCCGAAGCGTACACGAAGGGCGGCCTTCGCTCGGATGCCGATTCGGCTTATTGGAAGTTCCGCAAGGTGCAGACGCTCGGCATGGTGAACTACAACCGCTACGCTCCGCTGATCCAAGAGACGTATGCCCGTTGGGAGGCCGAGACGACGCAGCGGCAACGTGAGATGGAGGCGCAATACCTGGCCGTCTACGAGACGCAGCCTATCCACGCCCGCGAGTTGCTGCAAGCCTTCTCGGACAAGATGCTTCAGTCGGCCCTCGACGTGACGGATCGCCTCATCGAAGAGCTCTTCACCCGCTTGGCCGAGGACATCCAAGCCGAGTATCGCTTTTCCGGAGCATGACACGTGTTGAGCTGCGATAAGCTCAGTACGCGTATCAATAAGAAGGGGGGCACGGACATTGAGTTTCGTGCCCCCTCTCTTTTGTCTCTATGACGCACCTCGGAGAGTCGTTATTTGTTCATGGTAGTGTTTTCGGTCGTATTGAAAGGTCTATCATTTTTCTCTGTTATCTGTTAGTGTTACTGTGTATACTTTTGAGCGCCTGTATTGTGAGTTTTTACTCGCTCAGTGGCGCGTCCTTTTTATGGCGGGGCAAAGATGAAGCCCTCTTATCTAGAGGTTGCACGCGTATGAATGAATCAATGCTATTTATATATGAAGAAGTGTTTACTATTGGCGCTAATCGCGCTTATGGCTGTGGCATGCAGCAAAGAAGAAAAAGAAGATTCCGGGTTTGATAATCCTATGGAGGTTATTTATGGAACATGGCGGATAACACATATCAAGCAGCAGAGTATGGAGTGGCTCGACGTTACAATGCCAACCGCCGAAAAGTCGTTCAAGCCTACATATATCACATTCCGTCGTGGCGGCGTATTTGTAGTGAAAGGTGCATTTGGGGACAAAGAGGGAACTTATACTGTTCAAGGAAAGACGATCAAAAGC
>CALHPT010000236.1 GCA_938036405.1 uncultured Tannerella sp. | reverse complement strand
TCCGAGGCCTCGGGGCGGCTGCGGCCGCCGGCGAAGTCTGGCCGGGTACCAGGAAAATTTCCTTGCCTCGGTAGAGGCCATCAGGGACGCCTGGCAAGTCTGGCCGGGTACCAAGCTAAGTTCCCTGCCCCGGAAGGGGCCGTCAAAGATGCCGACCAAGCTCGCCGGGTACCAGGAAAACTTCGCAGGCGGCCGCAGCCGCCCCGCAACCACCCCGCAGCCACCTCGCAGATTGGCCTCTCGGTTTACATTTGCCGCCATCATTTACGAACCCATCAATGAAAGTATCTGTCATCCTTTTGAATTGGAACGGGCGAAAGTTGCTCGAGAAGTTTCTGCCGTCGGTCGTGGCGCATACGCCGTCGGACGTGGCCGAGGTGGTCGTAGCCGACAATGGTTCGACGGACGACTCTGTGGCCATGCTCCGCGAGCGCTTCCCCGGTGTCCGCCTCATCCTGCTCGACCGCAACTATGGCTTTGCCGAGGGTTACAACCGGGCCATCGAGCAGACCACGGCGGAGTACACGGTGCTGCTCAACACCGATGTGGAGGTGACGTCCGGCTGGCTCATGGCGCCGCTCGAGGAGCTGGACGCCGATGCCTCGGTAGCGGCCGTGCAACCCAAGCTACTCTCCCGCCGCGACCGCTCGTTCTTCGAGTATGCCGGGGCGGCCGGTGGGTGGATCGATCGCTACGGGTATCCCTTCTGTCGCGGGCGTGTGCTCAGCGTCGTGGAGGAGGATCGCGGGCAGTACGACACGCCGGCCGACATCCTTTGGGCCTCGGGCGCCTGCCTCTTCATCCGCACCGACCTCTACCGCCGTGTGGGTGGGCTGGACGCGCGCTTCTTCGCCCACCAAGAGGAGATCGACCTCTGTTGGCGACTCCGCTCGCGGGGCTATCGGCTGCGCTGCACACCCCAGTCGGTCGTCTTCCACGTCGGCGGCGGCACACTCCACACGGAGAGCCCCTACAAGACGTTCCTCAACTTCCGCAACAACCTACTGATGATCTACAAGAACCTGCCTGACCGTGAGCTGCCCCGCGTGATGCGTCTACGGCGCGTGCTGGACTATTTCGCGGCGCTTCACTTCCTCCTGACGGGTCACGCGAAGAACGCTCTGGCCGTCGTCCGTGCCCGCCGCGAGTTCCGCCGCCTGCGCCCGGCGTACACCCCCGTCCGCGTCAAGAACCTCCGCCTCTCCACCCTCGATCCCATCCCGGAACAGATGAATAGGTCGCTGCTTGCGGCGTTTTATTTCAAGGGACAAAAGCAGTTTGATCAATTGATCACAACATCTCAATGAGACATCCCGCAGGGGGACGGATACACACGTACCCGGCCTTATTGGCCGGCCTCCCTGAGGCCTTGATTTTCTTTTGGCTTCCTTTTCTTGCATCAAGGCAAGAAAAGGAAGAAGACAAAGGGCACCCCCGACGCGTCGGAGGTGCCCTTTTCATTGTGGATCACTAATCATCGATCGATCACTTGTTCCATACCCGCGGCGCAGGCGTCTTGGGGAGCGGCTTGCGATTCTTGAGCTGGTTCATCACCTCCTCAATGGCGCGGTTCAGCTGTTCGTCTTCGCCGTTCCACTCCTTGATCGGGTCGTTGTCTACACGGATATCCGGGTCTACGCCGTGGTTCTCGATGATCCAATTACCCTGCATATCGTAGCTCGTAAAGAAGGGTACACGCAGGTCTTGTCCGTCGATGAATGGCAACGAGCTGCTGATGCCTACGATGCCACCCCACGAACGCGTACCGATCAGCTTGCCCAGCTTCAGGGCGCGGAAGCCCCACGGGAAGAGGTCGCCGTCGGAAGCCGAATACTTGTTGATGAGGCACACCTTCGGGCCCACCTGCACGGCGTCGGGCACGGTGCCGTTGTGGATCGATCCGCGGCGCATCGTCATCCGATACGGTTCGCGGGAGAGGCGCTCGAGGATCATCGGCGAGACGTTGCCGCCACCGTTAGCACGGTCGTCGATGATGAGCCCCTCTTTGTCGAGCTGCGGATAGAAGTAGCGCGTGAACTCGTTCAGCCCCTCCGGACCCATGTCGGGGATATAGATGTAGCCGATCTTACCGCCCGAAGCCTTGTCCACCTTGGCGATATTGTTTTGCACCCATTGATAATGGTAGAGCGGATATTCGTTCTCTAACGGACGGATCACGACGCGGCGTGCACCAGCCGTCTGCGGCCGATCGTTGAGCGAAAGCTCCGTCGGCACGTTGGCCTTACCCACGAGCAAGGCATAAAGGTCGCCGACCGTGTTGGCCGCGACACCGTCGACGGCTACGATATACTGGCCCACCTTGGCGTTGATGCCCGGATCGGCAAGCGGCGAGCGGAGCGTCGGATCCCACGTCTCGCCCGGCAGGATCTCCTCGATGCGGAAGAAGCCACTCTTGGCGCGCGAGATCTTGGCGCCGAGCAGCCCCATCTTCACGCGCTTCGGGGCGTCGATCTCGCCCGTCGTCACGTAGGCATGACCGCAATTCAGCTCGCCGATCATCTCACCAATGATGTACGTCAAGTCCTGACGGTTCTTCACGTAGGGCAGCAGCGCGGCATACTTGGCCTTGATCGCCTTCCAGTCCACGCCATGCATGTTCTCGAGGTAGAAGCCGTCGCGGAAGGCGCGCCACGACTCGTCGAAGATCTGCGCCCATTCCTTCGGATAGTCCGTCATGATCTTCATGTCGGCCGTGTTGACGGCATCCTTCATGTCGGCCTTGCCCGTGGGGATGTCCGTGACGTACACCTGACGCCCCTTGAAGAAGCCGGCCTTCTTGCCGCCTGGCTCCACCCACATCTGGGCGCCCTCGGCCACGGTCTCCTCTTTCTGCTTCTCCAGGTCGAAGACGTACGTATTGCCTTTGCGAGCGTAGTAGACCCTCTTGCCGTCGGAGTAGAAGTTGCCGTAATAGCCATCAGCGGTGAGCGGTAGTTTCACGATGCGTCGCGTCAGTCCGTCGCCGTCCACCTTTACGGTCACGGCGTCCGACTTCTTTTCGGCGGCTGCATCTTTCTTCTTGCCGCCCTCTTCCACCTTGATCTCTACCTTACGATCAGCCTTTGCGCCGTCATCCTTTTGGAGGAAGGGCGAAGGCGTGTCCTTCGATAGCAGGGCCAGATAGACGCCATTCGTGTAGCCGTAGACGTGGTTCCACTCCTTCGATCCATAGATCGGCTGGAAGTCGCGCGTGGAGCTGAAGATGAGGTAGCGGCCGTCGGTGCTGAAGACGGGATCTCCGGAGTCGTACCAGCGGTCGGTGACGGCGTACTCCTGTTTGTCGGCGATGCGATAGACGTAGATGATGTCGTACTGGTTGTCGGCCATGCGGGTGTAGGCCAGCCAACGGCTATCGGGCGAGAAGGAGACATCGAAGGGCTCCTTGCGCGGGTCTTGCATCACCTCGGTCACGGCCTTCGTGGCCACGTCAACGAGGCGGATGCGGTTCTTGCGGTCAGTGTAGACGATCCAACGGCTGTCCGGACTCCAAGAGAAGTTGCGGATATACGTGTCATTGTTTTTCGTCAGCTGAATCGGGTCGCCACCCTCGGCGGGCTGCATCCATAGCTCCGTCTCGCCGGTGGCGTCGGAGATGTAAGCGATGTGTTTGCCGTCGGGCGACCAGGCGCCGCTGCGGTCGTGTGCGCCGGGCGAACGGGTGAGGTTTTTCGTCACGCCCTTCTCTACGGGCAGGTTGAATATTTCGCCGCGGGCCGTGGCCACGATCCGTTTGCCGTCGGGCGAGAGTCCGGCGCCGCGCAGATAGTTACCGCCGTCTTTGATGGCGCTGCGGGCGTAGACATTGTCCGACGACAGCGTGATCTGCACCTTCTCGGCCTTCTTCGTGGCCGGGTCGAGGCGGTAGATGTAGCCGCCATTCTCGAAGACGATCAGCCGGCCGTTGGTGGAGGGGAACTTGACGTCATAGTCCTTGAAGTCGGTCACCTTCTTCGTCTCCTTCGTCGTCGTGTTGTAGACAAAGATGTTCATCGTGCGGTCACGGTCAGAGAGGAAATAGATCTCGTCGCCCACCCACATGGGGAAGATGTCTTGGGCGTCGTTGTGGGTCACGTTCTCCACGGTTTTCTTGTCCGGGTCGTAGATCCAGACGTCGTCGGCCATGCCACCTTTGTAATACTTCCAAGTGCGGAACTCACGCATCACGCGGTTGTAAGCCAGGCGTCGGCCGTCGGGCGCGTAGCTGCAAAAGCCGCCCTCGGGCAGGGGGATCGCCTCGGAGAGTCCGCCGTCACGACTGACGGTGAGGAGTCGGCCGCTGAAGCCGTCGCTGATGCGGTTGCGATAGACGATGCGCGCGCCGTCCGTGGTCCAGGCCATGACGATGTTGTTCGGCCCCATGCGATCGCCGAGGTTGTCGCGGGAGTTGGTCGAGGTGTAGGTCAGGCGCACCGGCTCGCCGCCGTCGGCGGGAATGGTGTAGACCTCCGTGTTGCCGTCGTACTGGCCGGTGAAGGCGATCGTGCGGCCGTCGGGCGAAAAGCGCGGAAACATTTCATAGCCCGGGTGCGCCGTCAGGCGTCGGGCCTCGCCGCCCGTAGCGGGCACTTTGTATAAATCACCGGCATACGAGAAGACGATCTCATTGCCATTCGTGGTCGGGAAGCGCAAGAGGCGCGCCTCGTCGGCCTTTCCATGCGCAGCCGCCACGAGCGCCGCGCAAATCACAGTACATAGGTGTCTCTTTTTCATTTTGAGTGTTTGATATTTGATTGCGGACAAAGATAGACGAGGTAGTTGGAGGGTAGTCAAGGGTAGTTAGAGGGTAGTCAGGGGGAAGTTCGAAGTAGTCAGGGGGTTCGGATACGCATCTTTTCACCCGAAACGACCAAAAAGAGGTTTGCAGCCATTTCGGGTCACCAGAAATGACCAAAAAGAGGTTTTCAGCCATTTCGGGCCACCCGAAACGTCCAAAAAGTAGTTTGCAGCCATTTCGAGTGAAAAGATAGCCCCGCCGAGGCCTTTACCGCCGGAGGTATGTGGCGAAAGTGAGCGCGTAGGGGTTACGCTCGTCGGGCGCATGGTCAGTGCGCTCCGCCTCGCGCCAGACACTCCAATCGACATCGGGGAAGAAGACGTCGGCCTCGGGGAAGACGTGATGCACGCGTGTGAGGCAGAGGCGATCGGCCACGGGGAGGAACTGGCGGTAGACCTCGCGGCCGCCGATGATGAAGGCCTCGTCCGCGGTGCGGCAGACCTCAAGCGCCTCGTCCATGCTGTGCACCGTGAGGCAGCCGGGGCATCGAAGGTCGAACTGAGCGGTGAGGACAACGTTGAGGCGGTCGGGCAGGGCGCCCTTCGGCAGGGAGTCGAACGTGCGACGGCCCATGAGGACGGTGTGGCCCATGGTGAGGCTTCGGAAATGCTTCATATCGGCAGGCAAATGCCACGGCAGGGTGTTGCCCAGTCCGATGGCATCGTGCTCGTCAAGGGCGGCAATGAGAGTAATCATATTGAGAGGTTGTTTGAAGTGGTGGGACGTAGGGATAGGAGTAGGACGTAGCCGGATACGTTGGAGCGCTCAGACGGAGACGAGACCGGCGATATGGGGATGGGGATCGTAGCCCACGAGGCGAAAATCGTCGTAACGAAAGTCGAAGAGGCTGCTGCGCGCGGGGTTCAGCTCCATGCGGGGCAGAGGGCGCGGCGAACGCGAGAGTTGCAGGCGCACCTGGTCGAGGTGGTTGCGATAGATGTGGGCGTCGCCGAGGGTGAGGATGAAGTCGCCCGGACGGAGGCCGGTGACCTGCGCCGTCATCTGTAGCAGCAGGGCGTAAGAGGCGATGTTGAACGGCACACCGAGAAAAAGGTCGGCACTGCGCTGGTAAAGCTGCAGGCTGAGGCGCCCGTCGGCGACGTAGAACTGGAAGAGTAGGTGGCAGGGCGGCAGGTTCATGCGCGGCAGGTCGGCCACGTTCCAAGCACTGACGATGAGTCGGCGCGAGTCAGGCGTGCGGCGGATGTCGTCCACGATGGTTGCGATCTGGTCGATCGACCCGCCGTCGTAGTCGGGCCAGGAGCGCCACTGATAGCCGTAGACGTGGCCCAAGTCGCCACGCTCGTCGGCCCACTCGTTCCAGATACGTACGCCATGCTCCTGAAGGTAACGTACGTTCGTGTCGCCGCTGAGGAACCAGAGTAGTTCGTGGATGATGGATTTCAGGTGCAGCTGCTTCGTGGTCAGCAGCGGGAATCCCTGGTCGAGATCGAATCGCAGCTGCCGGCCGAACACACTGACGGTGCCCGTGCCCGTGCGGTCTTCCTTCACCGTTCCCTCTCGGAGCACATCGTCGAGTAGATCCAAATATTGCTTCATGTCGGAGTCTCTATTATAAATGATAGGAGAGCGCAAAGAAAAGGCATGGCAGTGAGCCCTAACAGAAGGCGCTTGGGGAGACACTTCTCGGCGGCATTCGCCCCCGTCACACCACGTACCGAAATCGTTTGCTCTGCCTTTTATCCTCCTTTTTTCGGTCGATCAAACCTTAAAAGATTTCAAAAACAGCCCCCTCTATGAACCTTCACCATTCGGGAGCGTTTTATGCTCGAAGGTCGGGCGGTTACCCCCCG
>CALHPT010000235.1 GCA_938036405.1 uncultured Tannerella sp. | reverse complement strand
ATTTCCTGCCAGCGCGGATCATTAATCATTCAGAACAATTACTCTCTCCTGCCGTCAGTGTAGGGGCGTATCGCATACGCCCTCCCAACGTCCCCGCAGGGGACGAACTGATCCCACCGTATGATAGAACCGTGGCGTCCGTTTTTTTACCCCATCCTGCAGCGGGACAGGTAAATAGGTTCGACAAGAGGGCCCCCGACAACTGGACAAGGGATAAAAAAATCCCGCCGACGCCCCTAAGCACCGGCGGGAAAACACAATGTACAACAGGAGAGAGAATCCTCCAAACAGATTATTCGCTCTTGTGCTCCGGACGCAGCAGGTCGTTGACCGTCTTGACCGGGTTGAACGTCTCGATTGGCACTTCCACAAAGACCGTATTCCAATCGCTCATCGCGCCGTTCCAGAGGCCCGGGAGTTCGAGTGCCTTGAGCTCGCGCCCATCCTTACTCTTCTGCGAGATGAATCCCGTATTCCGATCCACAAAGTCAGGTAAATGGTACTTCTGACCGTACGGATCACGCAGCGCGCACACCAGATCGACCGGATTGAAGTGCGTGCCTTGTTCGAAGAGGCGTCGTGCCTCCGGATTGCTCATATCGATCTGCGAGCTTTCGAGGATCTGCAGCGAGATGGTCCCATCCGGATCGACCGCAAAGAAGGGCCCTCCGCCTGGCTCACCGATATTCTTCACCATACCGCACACCCGGAGCGGTCGCATGAGTTTGCGGCGCAAATAGGCGATGCGCTCCTTCAGGTCGGTGGGCATGGCCGGATTACGCACGCAGAGCGTCTCGCTGACGAAACGGTCGATCTCGTCCACCTGTTCGGGCGTGCATGCGCCGCCATCGATGAGTCGCACGTAGTCAGCGATGCGATCGTGCAAGTCGACCAGGATGCCGGCCAGTAACTGTTTGTAAGTTACGGTCACGGGTTTCATGCGGTCGGGCACAACGTTGTCGATGTTCTTAATGAAGACGACATCGGCGTCCATGGCGTTGAGGTTACCGATCAGCGCGCCGTGTCCGCCGGGGCGGAAGAGGATCGTACCGTCCGCCTCGCGGAACGGCTGATTCTGCATATCCACGGCAACCGTATCGGTGGAAGGCTGCTGCGTACTGAACGAGATGTCGTATCGTACCCCGAAACGCTTCTCGTAAGCCGGCACGACACGCCGTACCAACTGCTCGAATAACGGCTGATGCTCAGGTGAAACAGTGAGGTGAATGTTCACGCGACCAGCCTGGTTGCGTGCGTAGAGTGCCCCCTCCACGAGGTGCTCCTCGAGTGCCGTGCGCGCGCCGTCAGTCGATCCGTGGAAAAGCAACAGTCCCTTAGGTAGCTCACCGTAGTCCATCCCCCGCGCGCTAAGCAAATTCTCCACGACGGACTTATACCGCCCCGCGGCCACTAACTCGTGCACGCCCGCGCCGTCATTCGTTCGGCATGCGGAGTCGAGCGCGCCAAAGAAGGCGAACGACTCGATCTGCTCGAAGAAGGTGCGCTCGAAGTCAGTCGACGGAGTGTCTGCCGGGGAGGATAGGAAAGCGAAAAGGTTCTTGAACATCCGACTGGCTGCGCCTGAGGCAGGCACAAACTTGAGGATGTGGGCATCGCGCGTGAGGTATGCATTCCAGCGGTCGATGTAGTGAGTGCGCTCCTCGTCGGATACGACGCGGATACCGTTTCCGGCTGTTGCGGAGGCCTCGAGGGTGAGAAATGGAAAACCGTTTACGAAGCAAGCCAGCTGTTCGCTAAGCTGTGCTTCGGTGATTTTTTTATCGGCCAAATGCCGAAGGTCGTCGGAGCTAAGTGTCATAAGGATGATCTTTTATGTTGGTTGATGCCCCAAAGATCCGTAAGGTTCCCCGATGCTGCAAACGCTCCGTCAACAGTTTGCGTCGCCACAAGCCTCCCCCGTAGCGACCTCTGCCGCCGAGAACGCTCGACCACCCATCCGTTGTGCGGACCTTTGCGGCGTGAGAGGCAAAACGTGTCATTCCAGCCAACGATAAGTGCCAACGTTTCCCCCGACCGATACATGCGCACAGAAGACTCCAGAAAACAGTTTCCGACGCACTCTATGTTTGTCGCGGTGAGTCCGATGTTACTATTTGAAAGGGAGCTTCAGCTGTGTGTCGGGATGCGGTGCGGTAGTGCAGACGTCCCACATCATGGCGCGGATTAGGTCGTGTGCAGACGTGATTAGTCCCGCCTTGTTGTCCCGAATCAGCTGATTGCATCCGACAGAGTGGTCATTCCCCACCCGACCAGGGAAGGCGAAGACGTCGCGGTTGTTGGAGAAGGCATGGGTGGCTGTGGAGAGAGCGCCTCCCCGTTCGGGCGATTCGACGACAACGACTGCATCGGAAAGACCTGCAATCAATCGGTTGCGCTTTAAGAAGTTTGCACCTGCGATGGGCGTTTCAGAAGGATAGTCGGTAAAGAGTCCGCCTCGGTCGAGCATTTGTCGCGCGATATCGCGGTGGGCTTGTGGGTAACAATTATCTAGTCCGTGGCCGAAAACACCGACCGTTGGGAGTCCCAACTGCAATGCCGCATGATGAGCGCAAACGTCAATACCGAGTGCGAGCCCACTGATCACAAGCATCTCCGGGAAAACCTCAGCCAGATCTCTTAGCAACTTCTCGGTGAGCCATAGCCCGTAATGTGTAGCTTGCCGCGTCCCTACGACACCGATCACCTTGGGGCAGTTAAGGTCTGCACAGCCCCGATAATAACACACGATAGGTGGATTGTGATTTTCACGCAGACGGTATGGGTAGTCCGGGTCGGCGATAGTGTAGAGACGTATGTGATAATGTTCGATGAATCGTGCTTCCTGCTCGGCACGCCGTAGTCCCTCTTCCATTCGACTGACAATCTGTGAGGTTGGATAGCCACTGCCTAGCCCACGTGCAATCTCCCACGGACGTTTACGAGCGGCAAAGACCTCGGTTGCCGTTCCAAAATGCTCCAACAGCACGTGAGCTCTGGCGTTGTTTATTCCATCTGCCATTGCTAGTGCCATCATGCAGATTCGTTCGTTGTCAATCATGTCTTTTCGGTTTTGTGTTATACGCACAAAGATACAGGAGGCTCCGTTTTATACGTTCGATCTTGGGTAAATGAAGAGAGAGCGCCGGAAACCAGTTCCGACGCCCTCTGTGTGTATCACTGTGCGCCCCGGATTACAGGGGCGCTGTGCGGAGATTAGTCTTTGAGCTTTGCCGAAATGAACTCGCGGTTGAGACGTGCGATGTTCAGCACAGAAATGCTCTTAGGACACTCGGCCTCACAAGCACGCGTGTTCGTGCAGTTTCCGAAGCCCAATTCGTCCATCTTAGCCACCATCGCTTTGGCACGACGTGTAGCCTCAACGCGTCCCTGTGGGAGGAGCGCTAACTGGCTGACTTTGGCCGATACGAAGAGCATGGCCGAGCCGTTTTTACAAGCGGCAGCGCAGGCGCCACAGCCGATACAAGCAGCGGCATCCATTGCGAGGTCGGCATCCTTCTTCGGGATCGGTATGGCGTTGGCGTCAGGGACACCGCCAGTGTTGACCGATACGAAACCGCCAGCCTGCATGATCTTGTCGTACGCTTGACGATCCACCGTGAGGTCGCGAATGATGGGGAAGCCGGCCGAACGCCACGGCTCGATTGTGATCGTTTCGCCGTCGTGGAATTTGCGCATGTGGAGCTGGCAGGTGGTGATGGCACTGTCGGGGCCGTGCGGGTGGCCGTTGATGTAGAGCGAGCACATGCCGCAGATACCCTCACGGCAATCGTGATCGAAGAAGACAGGCTCGCGGCCTTCGTTGACAAGTTGCTCGTTAAGTACGTCGAGCATCTCGAGGAACGAGCTGCCCTGCGAGATGTCCTTCAGTTGATAGGTTTCAAAGGCGCCCTTCTCTTTCGGTCCTTTCTGGCGCCAGACTTTCAATGTTATATTGATATTCTTATCCATGATTCGGTCGTATTTGAGTAGGGGGGGTTACTTCTTGTAGTTACGTGTCTGCGGTACCACAAACTGATAGTTCAGCATCTCTTTCTGCATGACGGGATCCTTGTCCTCGCCGCGGTATTCCCAGCAGGAGACGTACATGAATTTGTCGTCGTGACGCAGAGCCTCACCTTCCTCTGTCTGGTGTTCGCTGCGGAAGTGTCCGCCGCAAGACTCCTCGCGGTCGAGCGCATCGTGCGCCATAAGGGCACCCGTCTCGATGAAGTCGGCCAGACGGAGAGCTTTCTCGAGCTCTACGTTTAGGTCGTAAGGCTTACCCGGGATACGGACGTTCGACCAAAATTCCTTCTTCAGCTTTTTCAGCATCTCGATAGCTTCCTTCAAGCCGGCAGCATCGCGCGCCATACCGACATGTTCCCACATGATGTGGCCCAGCTCCTTGTGGATGCTGTCCACGGAGCGCTTGCCCTTGATGTTCATCAGTGTCTCGATGCGGTGGCGCACCTGTTTCTCTGCTTCTTCAAACTCGGGCAGATCGGTGTGGAAGTGGGGCACCTGGATTTGGTCGGCCAGATAGTTCTGGATCGTGTAGGGGAGCACGAAGTATCCGTCGGCCAGGCCTTGCATCAGCGCCGAGGCACCAAGGCGATTGGCTCCGTGGTCGGAGAAGTTTGCCTCGCCGATGGCGAAGAGTCCCGGTATGCTGGTCATCAGTTCGTAGTCTACCCAAATGCCGCCCATGGTGTAATGGAGCGCGGGGAAGATCATCATCGGCGTCTCGTAGGGATTCTCGTCGACGATCTTCTCATACATCTGGAAGAGATTGCCGTATTTCTGTTCTACTACGTCACGGCCGAGGCGCTTGATGGCGTCAGCGAAGTCGAGGTAAACGGCGAGGCCCGTGTTGTTCACGCCGAAGCCTGCGTCGCAACGTTCCTTGGCTGCACGTGAGGCTACGTCACGCGGTACGAGGTTACCGAAGGCCGGATAGCGACGCTCGAGGTAGTAGTCGCGGTCTTCCTCTTTGATCTGCGTCGGTTTCAGTTTACCGGCGCGGATGGCCTGTGCATCTTCGAGCTTTTTAGGCACCCAGATACGGCCATCGTTACGGAGCGACTCGGACATCAGCGTCAGTTTCGACTGGAACTCGCCGTGAACGGGGATACAGGTCGGGTGGATCTGCGCCATACAGGGGTTGGCGAAGTAGGCGCCCTTCTTGTAGCACTGCCATGCCGCCGATCCGTTCGAGGCCATCGCGTTCGTCGACAGGAAGAATGTGTTCACATATCCGCCTGTGGCTACGACTACGGCGTGAGCCGCAAAACGTTCGATCTTACCGGTCACTAAATTGCGTGCCAGAATACCGCGGGCGCGTCCGTCGATCTTTACGACATCGAGCATCTCATGACGCGTGTACATCTTTACTTTACCCAGCCCGATCTGACGGCTCAGCGCCGAATATGCGCCCAGCAGCAACTGCTGTCCCGTCTGTCCGCGGGCATAGAATGTACGCGATACCTGTGCCCCGCCGAACGAACGGTTGTCGAGCAATCCGCCATATTCGCGGGCAAAAGGTACACCTTGCGCCACGCACTGGTCGATAATGGCATTCGATACTTCGGCCAAACGGTATACGTTGGCCTCACGGGCACGATAGTCCCCCCCTTTAATCGTGTCGTAGAACAGACGATACACCGAGTCACCGTCGTTCTGGTAGTTCTTGGCCGCATTGATACCTCCCTGCGCTGCAATGGAGTGCGCGCGACGCGGCGAATCCTGAATACAGAAATTAAATACGTTAAACCC
>CALHPT010000234.1 GCA_938036405.1 uncultured Tannerella sp. | reverse complement strand
CCTATCCAATGCCTACGACCGACTAACTTCTTCTTTTACAGAGGGATATTTGCTGATAATTTTCTCCTGAACCTATCGAGACCACGTTCGGAACGTATTACAACCACCTCAGAACGTATTAGAATACGTTCTGAACGTATTTCGACCACCTCACCAACGTATTCCAACCACCTCGGAACGTATTAAGGGGCTGCCTCGGAACATCCCTCCGATACATAGAAAAGAGGGGCGGAGCACCCTTGTTGCTGGGTGTCCGTCCCTCTCTTGCGGCGTCTACAGCGTCACCCCGGGGAGGGGGAGCGCTGCGTGCGGGGGACTCTTAGTCGATGAGTCCTTCTTCGCGTGCCTGATCCTCGCCCGACTGGGTGATGAGCTTGTAGCCCTTGCCGTGGATGTTGATGATCTCGATGTTGGGATCGTCGCGGAGCAGCTTGCGCAGCTTGGTGATGTAGACGTCCATGCTGCGGGCGTTGAAGTAGTTGTCGTCTACCCAGATGGTCTTCAGGGCGTAGTTACGCTCCAGCACCTCGTTGGCATGGGCGCAGAGGAGGGTCAGCAGCTCGCACTCTTTGGTGGTGAGCTTGGTCATCTTCTCGCCGATGGTGAGGGTCTGCTTCTGGGTGTCGAACATGAACTGGCCGACGCGATAGAAGGGCACATCTTTCGGCTTCTTGCCCTTGACGCGGCGCAGGATGGCTTCGATGCGCGAGAGGAGCACCTCCATGCTGAAGGGCTTCGTGAGGTAGTCGTCGGCGCCATGTTTGAAGCCCTCGAGCACGTCTTCGTTCATCGTCTTGGCGGTGAGGAAGACCAGGGGCACGTCGGGGTTGATCTGGCGGATTTCCTGCGCCAGGGTGAAACCGTCCTTCTTGGGCATCATCACGTCCAAGAGGCAGATGTCATACTTGGCTTCGGGAAAGCCCTTCAGACCTGCTTCGCCATCGGTGAAGAGGTCGGTCGTAAAACCTTTAGCCTGGAGGTATTCGCGAAGGATCATACCCAGGTTCTCGTCGTCTTCGCAGAGGAAGATTCTCAATTTTTCATCCGTCATAATGTTGTACTATTTAATGAGTGGTAAAGTGATAATGAATTTGGTTCCTGATTTCGATTCCTGTTGTTCGGCGCGGATCGTTCCGCCGTGATCTTCGATGATTTTGTGGACATAGGCCAGGCCCAGCCCGAAGCCTTTCACGTCGTGCACATTGCCTGTGGGGACGCGATAGAAGCGTACGAAGATCTTCTTCAGGTGTTCTTTTTTGATGCCGATCCCGTTGTCCTCGATGAGGAATTGGAGCTTGCCGTTCTCGTTGCGGGTGCGGGCCATGAGGCGCAGGGGCACTTCCTTTCGGCGATACTTGACGGCGTTGTCCAGCAGGTTGAAGAGCACGTTCGTCAGGTGCATCTGATCGGCGTAGATGGTGGAGTCGAGGGCACCGAGGTCGAGGTCGATCGTGCCGCCATATTTCTCCACCTTGAGTGTGAAGGTGCTCACCACGGAGGCCAAGAGGTCGTTCGCGTCGATCTCCTTGAGCTTGAGTGCCGTCTTCTGTCGTTCAAAGAGCGACATCTGCAAGACCTTCTCCACGAGGAAGCCCAGTCGCCGCGATTCGTCGTTGATGACGGTCGAGATGTGTTTGAACACCTCGGGTTGCTTCGTGAGATCCGTGTCGCGGAGCATCTGGGCGGCCAGTGAGATGGTCGATACGGGCGTCTTGAGCTCGTGGGTCATGTTGTTGACGAAGTCGGTTTTCATCTCCGAGAGTCGCTTCTGGCGGAAGATGATGTAGATGGTGGTGATGAACGTGACGAGCAGGATGAACGAGAAGACGATCGAGGGCACCAGGAAGGAGACCGACCCCGAGATGTAGTCGCGCTTCGTAGGGAAATAGACCTTGAGGTAGTTCCACTTCGAGGGCGGATCGTTGGGGTAGAGCACCTGCGTGACCACGTCGGCAGCTCGGGGAGGCTTCTCGAACGATTCGTTTTGATAGACCGTCACGCCGTCCTTGTTCACCACGGCGAAGATGTAGGGCAGATCCAGGCCGCTGTTGATGAGCTCAGCGCGGAGGTAGCTGTCGAGCGTACGGAAGTCCACGCGTTCGTTGATGGGCTTGAGGTAGGCCGTGTAGACCAGATCATAGAGCACCTCGTCGATCAGTCCGGCCTGATACTGGTAGCGCTTCAGCAGGTTCTTCTGTTGCTCCTCGGAAGCGCGGATGATGGTGTTCTTATGCGGCGGGTTGGCGGTGATCGTTTTGGTCGAGATCTCGATATGCTCGAAACCACTGTCGGGGCCGCCTTGGATGTAGACTTCGCTGTGGGTGATGTTCTGGGCGATGGCCTGTCGGTCGGGAGGGTTCTTATACATGAAGCTGCTGCCATAGGTGTCGATGTCCTCCTCCATATACTTATGGGCTTCGTCTTTCTCCAGCGCCGATGAGACCTCTTCGAGGCAGTGGCGCACCGTGGCGTCAAACTGCTCGTTGCTTGTCTTCATAATGATAGAGATGTAGTTCACCTGCAGATAAAGCAACCCTGCGAAGGCGAAGGCCATCACTATGGCAAGCATCCAAATCGTAGACTTCTTCATTCTCTTGTATTCTGTCCCCGTTTTTAACACAACAAAGAACGGGGATTTCGGTTTAACATTTCGCGAAGGGCAAAAAAAATTAGCGGTGCCAGAGGTGCAATAGATATTGTCTTGGATTACGCGCCTTGCCATTGATGCTTATATATAAGGTATAGGAGCGGCCTTCTTTTTCACTGTATCAAGGGGTGATTAGCGCATCCTCCCTCCTAACGACTTTCCAACTACATCAAACAACTTCTTACTACCCCTTACCTTTGTCCCCGAAGAAAAATGATCATCCCCCGAAAACGAATCAGATAGAAATGGAACGCGATACCCTCGTACGACTCGAAAACGTAGAGCTGGCTATGGACGGCGAAGTCATTCTCCGCGATGCCACCTTCTCGCTCTTCAGCGGTGAATTTGTCTACGTCATCGGACGCGTCGGATCGGGCAAAAGCAGCCTCCTGCGTGCCCTCTACGCCGAGCTACCCATATCCGACGGACAGGCCTCGATCATGGGATACGACCTGCGCGGCATCAGTCTACGCGATACGGCCGGGCTGCGTCGCCGCCTCGGCATCGTCTTCCAAGACTTCCAGCTGCTTACCGATCGCACCGTCCGACGCAACCTCGAGTTTGTCCTCCACGCTACCGGCTGGAAAAACCCCGACGACATCGATCGGCGTATCGCCGAGACACTCCGACAAACTGGCATCCCCGACAAAGCCGAACGGATGCCTCACGAACTCTCCGGTGGCGAACAGCAACGCGTGGCCATCGCCCGTGCCCTGCTCAACATGCCCGCCATCATCTTGGCCGACGAGCCTACAGGCAATCTCGATCCGGAAACAGGCCGACACATCGTCCGACTCCTGCACGACATCTGTCGCAGTGGCACAGCTGTCGTCATGACCACACATAACTACGACCTCGTCCGCCGCTACCCCGCACGCGTCGTCAAATGCGAAGACGGATGCCTTAGTCCTCTCGAACCAACGGACGAACCAGAGTAATCAATGAATTATTTCTATCCTCTATCCTCAATTAACTCTCTAAAAACATAACCCATATGAATGTCTTGAAATTTGGAGGCACCTCCGTCGGCTCCGCTGAGCGGATCAAAAACGTGGCACAATTAGTCTCCACGGGCGATACACCCCGCATCGTTGTCCTCTCTGCCATGGCCGGCACCACCAACGCCTTAGTCGAAATAGCCGACTACCTCTACAAGAAAAATCCCGATGGCGCCAACGAGGTCATCAACCGTCTCTCAATGAAATACACCGAGACCATCAATGCCCTCTATACCACGTCCGATTTTCGTCAGTGTGCCGAAGAGAGTGTCACGGCGCATTTTGACCTCATTCGTTCGCTCATCAAGGACATGTTCACCTCCTTCGAGGAGCGTATTATTTTGGCCCGAGGCGAACTCATGTCTACCGAAATGATGCACCTCTACCTTGCCGAGCAGGGCATCTCCTCCACTCCCCTACCTGCACTCGACTTCATGCGTACCGACAAGAACGCCGAGCCGGATGCCTTCTTTATCAAGGAGAACCTTCTCAACCTTCTCGATCAGTACCCCGACGAAAAGCTTTTTGTCACCGAGGGTTACATCTGTCGCAATGCTTACGGTGAAATCGACAATCTTCAGCGCGGCGGCAGTGACTACACCGCTTCGCTCATCGGGGCCGCTGTCCGCGCCTCCGAGGTGCAGATCTGGACCGACATAGACGGGATGCATAACAATGACCCGCGCATTGTTGACGGTACTACGCCCGTCCATCGCCTCAATTTCGATGAGGCTGCCGAGCTGGCCTACTTTGGTGCCAAGATCCTCCACCCTACCTGCATCCTGCCCGCCAAGCAGAGCAACATTCCCGTCCGTCTGCTTAATACTATGCAGCCTGACGCTCTTGGTACACTTATCTCAAATGAGACAGATCGTGGAACGATTAAGGCTATCGCTGCTAAAGACAATATCACTGCCATTTGGATCAAGAGCGGACGTATGCTCCTGGCCACGGGCTTCATGCGCAAAGTCTTCGAGACCTTTGAGAACCATCGCACTCCTGTTGATATGGTCACCACCTCTGAAGTCGGTATCTCTGTTACTATCGACAATCCCAAGCACCTCGAAGAAATCGTAGACGATCTCAAGCGCTATGGTACCGTTACCGTTGACCGTGACCTCGTCATCGTTTGCGTCGTCGGCGATTTGTCTTGGCAGCATCTTGGTCTCGAAGTCCGTATTATTAGCGCTCTTCGCGATATCCCAGTCCGAATGATCTCCTACGGCGGAAGCAACTATAACCTTTCCCTCCTCATTCCTGCTGCCGATAAGACGCGTGCCCTCCGTGCTCTCAGCCGTCACCTCTTCGATGCATCAGAAACCACCGAAGAAAAATGAACTCACTAACAGAAATGCAAACGATTACTACCCATCGAAGCGTCGGAAAAGCCGCTCTCCTACTCCTTTTCCCTGCTACCGCCCTCCTGTTACAGTCTGCTGTTACCCTTTATCTACACGAGGTAGCCCTCTATATCGCAGCCCTTGTCCTTCCCATGGCCATCCTTCCGCCTACCGCTTTGCTCATTTATCGACGGTACCGTGTGACCGCGGGTGCCGTAGTCAAGTACGCCCTCGTTTCGCTCGTGCTCGTTGTTCTCTCTTCCCTCCTACCTCTTCTCTTTTCTAGCGTGTGACGCCCCTTTAGGTAGTCTTAGACGTAATTCAAGAGGGGATATGCTTATATGGTTCTGTAACGAATCGTGCGGGTGGTTGAATTTGAGTTTCCCGCAAGGAAAGTATGCCATGTTAATAAAGTTGGGAGTGTTGGCAAATCCTCTGGTGCGCCGTTGGGCCAATTGAATCTTTTGATTGAGACCATCAAGTATGCCGTTATTGACACTTGGAAAAAGTGAAGTTGGTGATGATTCCAGACCAATAAGTCCTTAGAGTGGCAACAAACTTCTTTATGTAGGTGTGCGAAGTGTCCATGACTGCTTTACAGCATCGTTCAAGATAGGCGACCGATTCTTCGGCTGTCGGACAATGAAATGCACTAAAAAAACTCTTTATACTGGTAGGCTTTACCCAGAGTTCGGGGTAAGTCAATAGCAGCGTTTCTAGCTGATCCAGCTTGTTCTTTCTAAGGTTGGCTTTGCGTCAAAGAAGGGTGAACCGATGCCCCTTAAGCA
>CALHPT010000233.1 GCA_938036405.1 uncultured Tannerella sp. | reverse complement strand
CGGAGATCACAACCGCGAACGGTAGGATAGTCTGTAGGGGTACGGAGATCACAACCGCGAACGGTAGGATAGTCTGTAGGGGTACGGAGATCACAACTGCGAACGGTAGGATAGTCTGTAGGGGTACGAAGATCATAACCGCTGAGGGGGATCCTTACCGGCCTCCCCGACATAGCCTGTTTTGGGGATTTTTACGATAGGGAGGCCCGTCTATTTTTGCCGACCGAAATCAGAGCAAGTGATACGATGATCATCAAACAAAACCGAAAAAGCAGGAGGTGGACCCTCCTATACCTTATATTATCTATGTGTGCGGCGCAGGGGACGCGGGCGCAGATCCTTCCGGCCGACTCTACGGCGGACGATGAGGTGGCCACGCACGCCGCAGCCGGAGTGAAGAAGTTTAACCTCGACGAGGTGGTCGTCACCGCCACCCGCACCCCGAAGCGCCTCATGCAGACACCGGTCATCACGCAGGTCATCACCGCTGCGCAGATCGAAGATCGTGGCCTGACCGACATCCGCAACCTGCTGACGCAGGAGATACCCGGACTGGCCTTCAATGAGGTGGGCTTCGGCACGAGCATCAACCTACAAGGCCTCGGCGGTAAGCACATCCTCTTTTTGATCGACGGCGAACGCATGGCGGGCGAGACGGGTAACAATGTGGACTATCACCGCCTGGACCCGAACAATGTGGAGCGGATCGAGATCGTGCAGGGCGCCTCGTCGGCCCTCTACGGATCGCAGGCCATGGGCGGCGTGATCAACATCATCACCAAGCGACCCAAGGCCCCGTTCACCGTCTCGGCCTCCATCAAGGCGGCGCCGCTCTATGAACGCAACTACACGAAGGTGGACCCGGACGACGCCCAACGTTATTTCAAGCGCAGCGTGGACCGACCCAATCTCAACGCCGATGTGCGTATCGGTGGGCGCTGGAAGCACTGGACGGCGCAGACCTCCTACGCGCACAAGAGCGCCGATGCCTATCGCCTCTTTGACCGTGACAGCGTGGTGAAGTACTTCGCGGCCTACGACACCACCGTCCGCGAGCGACGCGTGGAAACGCCCACGCAAGTCTCTGGTTACACCACGCACCAAGTGACCCAGACGCTCGGCTATACGCCCTCCGACCGACTCTCGATCGGCGCCAAAGGCACGTGGTACATGATGAACAAGCACGACCTCACGCCCGACAACGCCTATGAGCACAACACGGATCTCTCCGGCTCGCTCACGGCCGACTATCGGTTCAGCGCCAACGCCGCCCTCCAAGCCTCCCTCTACTCCGATACCTACAATCGCTTCACGGCCTTCGAGCAGCTCAACAATCAGAACAACCTGGTCTATCGCAACCGCATGACGCAGCCGCGCCTCATGTTCACCCTCGACCGTTGGCACCGCCAGTCGATCAACGTGGGCGCAGAGTCGCTCTACGAAAGCCTCTACACCGATAAGTTCGTCTCCGGCAGCTACGAGACGCGTCGCCAGAGCGCCTACTCCGTCTTCGTGCAGGACGACTGGACCGTCACGCCGCGCCTCTCGCTCGTGGGTGGCCTGCGCGTCGATTACCACAACGCCTATGGCATGAACGTGGCGCCGAAGGTGGCCGCCGTCTGGCGCCTCTTCCCCCTCACGCTCCGCTTCAACTACGCCGCCGGCTATCGGTCGCCCAACCTCAAGGAGCTTTACATGAATTGGGATCACCTCGGCATGTTCATGATCTACGGCAACGAGAACCTGCGCCCAGAGCGCAACCAGTACCTTTCGCTCTCCGCCGAGTTCGTTTCGGAGTACGTCTACGCCATGGCCACGGGCTACATGAACTTCTTTTCGGATAAGATCGAAGGCCTCTGGACGAACAATCAGAAGGAGCTGCACTATCGCAACGTCACCTCCGCCACGCTCTCCGGCGCCTACGCCAACCTGCGCATCAACCCCGGCGTGCGCAACCTTTTCCTGCACCTCTCGGCCAACTGCCTCTTCCCCTCGCGCACGGACGGTGTGCAACTGACGGCTTACAGCCGGCTCTCGGGCAACGTCCGCGCGGAGTACGCCTTCACCCTCGGCCGGCAGCATTTCACGCTGAACCTTGGCGGTTCGCTCATCGGCGGCAAGCGTTACGATGTGCTTGGGCGCATCAAGGTGGACGGCAAGGATGTGGAAGCCTATTACGAGTCGCGCTCACCCTCGTACAGCCTTTGGAACGCTACGGCTGCGTGGCGCCCCATGCGACAGCTTCGCGTCACCCTCGGCGTGGATAACCTCTTCGATTACCATGCCGGAATCATCAATTTCAACACCTACACAGGCCCCGGCCGAAGTGTCTTCGGGGCGCTGCATTTCTCGATTTGAGAGAACATATTACAAGTATCTGCAATCATTCTATCCTTCCACGATGAACGAAAAGAAGACTCCCGTAAGCGCTCAGCAAGGTCACTGGGTGCTGGCCGCCATGGGTAAGCGCGTCTTGCGCCCCGGCGGAAAAGAGTTGACCGAAAAGATGATCGACGGCCTCGACATCACGCCCAACGATGCCGTCGTGGAGTTTGCCCCCGGGCTGGGCTTCACCGCTGAGCTGGCGCTGCGCTGCGGCCCTCGCTCATACACCGGCGTAGAGATGGACGAGGCTGCGGCCGCCGAGCTGCGTCGGACGATCGACGGCGACGACCGTCGCATCGTCATAGGCGACGCCGCACAGTCTGGCTTGCCCGACGCCTCAGCCGATAAGGTCTACGGCGAGGCTATGCTCACGATGCAAAACGACCGTCAGAAGGCGGCCATCGTCAGCGAGGCCTATCGCCTGCTCAAGCCGGGCGGACTCTACGGTATCCATGAGATGGGCCTCACGCCCGACGACGTCAGCGACGAAACGAAGCGCACCATCCTGCGCGACCTCTCGTCCGTGATCCAAGTCAATGCACGCCCACTCACCGCCGCCGAATGGAGCGACTTGCTCGTGGCCAATGGCTTCGAGATCGTGCGTGTAGAGACAAGCCCCATGCATCTGCTCGAGGTGCAACGCGTCATTGACGACGAGGGACTGCTGCGAGCGGTCAAGATCTGGTTCAACATCCTCACCCATGCTGAGGCGCGCGAACGCATCCTGGCCATGCGCGACACTTTCCGCCGCCATATGGAGCACATCAACGCCGTGGCCATCGTGGCCGTGAAGAAGTAATCACTAATCATTAACCCATAACCAAACATTCCAATGAACAGTATCAAGAAACTTTCTTGCGGAGCCATTCTGACCGTCTTTGCCATCTCCGCTACGCTCGCCAGCTGCGGCAGCGACAACCCCGAACCGAAAACCGAAGGCCTTGACGTGAAGCGTCACACACAGAGCCGTGTCACGTCTCCGGCTGGTGACCCCAAAGACTGGGTCTACTTCTCCTTTGCCACCGGCACCGAAGTGTCAGGTGTGACTGAGGAGAATCGTGCGACGCGCACCGACTGGGATATCGCCTTCAACCGTTTCTATATGCGCACCAACAGTGGCCTTTCGGGCAAAGGCAAGGGGGGCGCCGTGGAGACGGACAAGACGAGCTTCGCCGATGTGACCGAAGCCCCCTCCGATGGCTACGTGACGGATGTGGAGATCACCATGAACGGCTTTGCCAATGGTAAGGTGACGACGAGCAAGACGTCCGGCAACGTGGCGCTCAATAAGGCCGTCCGCTTCTCCGGTCCGCCCCCGACGTACACCCTCAACGATCACGTCTTCGTCGTTCGTACGGCCGACGGGAAGTATGTCAAGGTGATTTTCGAGAGCTTCCACAACGCCGAGAAGAAGAGTGGTTACATCACCTTCCGCTACGCCTATCAGCCGGATGGCAGCCGTAACCTGAAGTCAAAGTCGATGTCGAAATCGGAATCGAAGTAGCCCCTGTATAGAATCGATGTCTTTTCCGAATAGTAGTAGCCAGAAGACTACGCCACGGCGCAAAGAGAAAGCGCGCACTTGGCGACGTCTTCATAAGTGGGTGGGGCTTGTCCTCACCTTCTTTATTTTGGCTTTCGCCCTCTCGGGCGTCTTCCTCAACCATCGCACCGCCATCACGCGTTGGGACTTGCCGCGCCGCTGGCTGCCGCAGCAATACGTGTACGATAACTGGAACAACGGTGCAGTCTGCGGCACGTTGCGCTTTGGCCCAGACAGCGTCATGCTTTACGGTAGCAATGGCGTATGGGTGGCCGACACCTTTTGCCATGGCCTCCGACCCTGCATGGACGGAATGCGCCCCGGCGCCGACAACCGTAACATCCGTGCCATAACCGCCACTCCCGACGGCGCACACTTCGCCATCTCTACCCATACGCTCTACCGATGGGATCGCACGACACGTCGATGGAAAGAGGCGGGCCGCACCCTGCCTTCGGGCGAGGCGCTGACCGACGTGCAGTCCGTGGGCGACAGGCTCTACGTCGTCTCCCGCTCGCACATCTACGCTGCTGCAGCGCCTTACGAACGCTTTACCGCCCAACCGTTACCCACGCCCGACGATTACGATCCGCGGGTGTCGCTCTTCAAGACGATCTGGGTGACGCACAGCGGCGACTTGTTCGGTTTGCCTGGCCGACTGTTGATCGATGTGGTGGGGATCGTCGTCGTCGTGCTCTGCCTCACGGGCCTCGTCGTGACCCTCTTCGAAATCCCCATCCGGCTGCGTAAGAAGCGCGGCGACTCCGCGCTGCCCTTGCGCCGCACGTGGACGTTCTCCTTCGTATGGCACAACCGGCTGGGGAGCCTCTTTATCGTCCTGTTACTGCTGATCGTCGTCACGGGTATGTTCCTCCGTCCGCCGCTGCTTATCCCCATTGCGCGCACGCAAGTGAAGCCCGTGCCGGGCAGCACGCTCCAGAGCGATAACCCTTGGAACGACCGCCTGCGGCGCTTGCGCTACGATGCGGAGGGGCGTCGGTGGCTGCTGGCCGCCTCGTCGGGCATCTACGCTTTCCCCGCGTTTGGCGAGCAGCCGAAGAAACTGGACAACACGCCCCCGGTGAGCGTCATGGGCCTCAATGTCTGGCAGCAGACGGGCCCCGGTCAGTGGGTAGTCGGCTCGTTCAGCGGGATCTATGGTTGGGATATGACGGACGGCAGTGTGACCGATTATGACACGGGCCTTCCGCTCGACGAGATGGGGGGCTACGGTCGGCGCGGTGGCGGTGGACGGCCCACGTTTGGCAACCCCGTGAGCGGCTTCTCGGCCGACTTTGCGCAGGGGCCGGTCGTCTTCGATTACGGTCGCGGCGCTCGCCTTGCCGACAACCCTGATATGCCGTTTGAGCCTATGCCCGAGGTCTTCGCGCGGGACGGGCGCATATCGTTCTGGCACTTCTGCCTCGAGTTGCACGTCGGCCGACTTTATCGCTCGTTCCTCTTCGCCTTCACCGACTTCTACGTCTTCCTCTCCGGGCTGCTGATGTTCCTTGTGGTCCTTTCCGGCTACATCGTCTATCGCCGCAAGTACCGCCGGAAGAAGTCGCGTCGGAAGAAGCGCGAATAGCACCCCCGTGCCACAGAAAAACGTCCCGCCGATGAGCAAAAGGAGCCTATTTCTCCTCACTCGTCGGCGGGACGTTTCGTTGTTGCACGGCTCCGATTTACCGTAAATCAGCGTCAAACATGCTTGCATGGCCTCGATATACAGTATATCAGCTCCAAACATGCTTGCATGGCCTCGATATACAGTATATCAGCTCCAAACATGCTTGCATGGCCTCGATATACAGTATATCAGCTCCAAACATGCTTGCA
>CALHPT010000232.1 GCA_938036405.1 uncultured Tannerella sp. | reverse complement strand
GGGAAGACGTTTTTGAAGGTCAACGATCGGTTTCGCGTCTCATTTTGGCGTTTCCAGAAAGCATGAACCGCAAATGGGCGAACGACAGGATGCCCCCGTACGCAAATGATCGAATCACTTGAGGCCTCTTGGGTGGGCTCAAATGATCCGATCATTCTGGGTCATCGGGGCCGGAACGGTTCCGGCGAGGGGAGGAGGGAGGGTTAGCCCCTGAGCGTTTCCTCGATCGCTTCGACGGTGGAGCGGAAGTTCTTATTGATATCCATCTGGTCCTTCACCGTCTTGCAGGCGTGCAGCACGGTGGCGTGATCCTTACCGCCGACCACCTTGCCGATGCGTGAGAACGACGCCGAGGTGTACTTCTTGGCCAGGAACATGGTGATCTGACGCGCCTGCACGATCTCTCGTTTGCGCGAGGGCGTCTGCACAAGCGACTCTTCCAGGTTGAAGAATCGGCAAACCTTCTCCTGAATCTTTTCGATGGAGAGCTCCTTGTTTTCCACGCGGACGGTCTGGCCTACGACCCGCTGCGCCAGTGCCATATCGACGGGGCTGTTATTGATCAGCGAATTGGCCATGAGCGAGACGAGCACACCCTCCAGATCGCGGATGTTGTCCGTCACATGGTCGACGATGTAGTTGAAGACCTCGTCGCTGAGCACCAGTCCTTCGGCCTCGATCTTGTTACGCAGGATGGTGCGACGCAGCTCAGCATCGGGCCGGCCAAGCTCGGCCGTGAGCCCCCATTTGAGGCGCGTGATGAGTCGCTCCTCCAGCCCCTGCATATCGACTGGCGCCTTGTCGGCCGTCAGCACGAGCTGCTTGCCGAGCTGATGCAGGTTGTTGAAGATGTGGAAAAAGGCCAGCTGCGTCTTATTCAGGCCGACCAGCTCGTGGATGTCGTCGAGGATGAGCACGTCGAGGCTCTGGTAGAAGTTCAGGAAGTCGTTCGACGTGTTTTTGATCACCGCGTCGGTGTACTGGATGCGGAAGCGGTGGGCCGAGACGTAGAGGACGCGCTTCTCGGGGTGCATCTGGCGGATGCGCTGGCCGATGGCGTGGCAGAGGTGTGTCTTGCCGACGCCCGAAGGACCGTAGATGAAAAGCGGGTTGAAGGTCGTCTTGCCCGGATCGTTCGACACGGCCACACCAGCCGTACGCGCCAGCTTGTTGGTCAATCCCTCGAAGAAATTATCGAACGTGTAGCGACGGTTCAGCTGCGAGTCCAGCTCCTCGGGCGCCACCTGCGTGAAGGGCGTCTGGATCATGCGGCTCACGCCGGGGCTCGGTGCGGCTGCACGCGCGGAAACAGCCGAGGACGCGTCGGCGGCACCCTCTTCGCCCGTCACCCGATAGTTCAGAGAGACCCCCTGGCCAAACACTTGGGGCACGGCCATACGAAGCACGTTCACGAAGTTGGCTTCCAGATACTCATAAAAAAACGGGCTGGGCACCCGTATCGTCACCTTTTGCTCGTCGAAGGATAGGGGCGTGATGGGTAGGAACCACGTCTTAAACGCGGCCTCCGGCACATTCTCCCTGATTATCGACAGGCATTTATCCCATAAAAGTTGACACTCAGACTTCATTATAGCGTATATAAAAGAGAGGGGTTAGACAGAAGAGGTGATTGTTTCGCGGCGTAAAGGTCAAGCAATAAATCAAAAGCCTCGTTACTTCCATTAATATATGACAATGCCAACTGCTCGTCGGTCATATCACTTAGATTCTTCATTTATATTGTTATTGTTTTATGAAGTATAATTGTTCCGATAGGCTTTTATTGCTTTATCTTAATTTAAAAATAATCATTCCGTACTCACTG
>CALHPT010000231.1 GCA_938036405.1 uncultured Tannerella sp. | reverse complement strand
CCGACCTTTCCCAAACCGAAAGCCAAATCGAGAGAATCGCATCAAAAACGCCTGTTTTTCAAATAGTCATAGTAACATTGCACTCTCAAATGACAAGCGCCCTTTGTTTGTGCAGATTCCAGCAACCTCAAGCGCTTCGCTCGTTTCCACTTCGTTACCTATCCAATGCCTACGACCGACTAACTTCTTCTTTTGCAGAGGGATATTTCCGAATAGTTTTCTGCGTCATCAAAATTTGATCAAGCGCCATTGGATTTCGCTAGTATAGGGGACAAAAAAACTCGTGCGCGAGCCGAAGCAGCTCAACGCACGAGTCGAACAATATAGATATGAAGTCAAACGGATGATCTGAAGATCAGAGCGGGTGTCAGAGCTCGCCCGAACGGCGGCGCTGCAAGAAGTGAGTGTACATCTTGCGCACCTGTGGGGCAAGACAGACGATGGCGATGAGGTTGGGGATGGCCATGAGGCCGTTGAAGGTGTCGGCTAGCTCCCAGACAAGGTCGGCGGCGAAGATGCAGCCGCAGAAGATGCAGCCGCAGACGATCAGACGGAAGGGCAGGACGCCGTATTTGCCAAAGAGGTAGCGCACGTTCATCTCGCCGAACATGTACCAGCCCATGATGGTGGTGAAGGCGAAAAAGAAGAGGGCGATGGCCAGGAAGGTGACGCCGCCGGAGCCAAAGGCGCGGCTGAAGGCCTCTTGCGTGATGGCTACGGACTTGAGGTCGGTACCCTGATAAGCTCCGGTGAGCATGATGACGAAGGCCGTGGAGCTACAGATCAGGATCGTGTCGACAAAGACGCCGGCCATGGCTACGAAGCCCTGAATGGCGGGGTCCTTGACGTGCGCCATGGCGTGGGCATGCGGCGTGGAGCCCATACCGGCCTCGTTGGAGAAGAGGCCGCGCGCTACGCCGTAGCGGATGGCGTATTTCATCACCGTACCGGCTGCACCGCCCGCCGCGGCTTTCGTGGAGAAGGCCTCGCTGACGACACTTTGGAACATGTGGGGCACGTCGCCGATATAAAGGAAGAGCACGACGAGCGAGCCGAGGATGTAGATCAGCGCCATGAAGGGAACAACGAGCTCGGCGATGGCCGTGATGCGCTTCTGTCCGCCCATGATGACCACGCCCACGAGCAGCGCCAACGCGACGCCGATGAGGTAGGGCAGGTAGGCCATGGTGTCCGACCCGGTGCCGAGGGAGTTGACGATGGCGATCGAGATGGAGTTGGCCTGCACCATATTACCCACGCAACCAAGGGCGAGGATGATGGCCAGGGCGAAGAAGACGGCCAGCGGGTGGCATTTGAGGCCTTTGGAGATGTAGTATGCGGGCCCACCGGAGACGCCGCCATCCTTCACCTCGCGGTACTTCTGCGCCAGCGTGGCTTCGGAGAAGATCGTTCCCATGCCCAGCAGCGAGGACACCCACATCCAGAAGATGGCGCCCACACCACCGGTGGCGATGGCCGTAGCTACGCCGCCAATGTTGCCCGTGCCCACCTGTGCGGCCACGGCCGTGGCCAGTGCCTGGAAGGAGTTGACCTTGTGGGCCTCGTCCTGCTTAGCGTGCTTGTCGCGCTTCTTGCGTCGCTTGAAAGCTGGCCCGAAGGCGTACTTAAACATGAGTCCGAAGTGTCGGATCTGTGGGAATCCGAGGTAGATGGTGTAGAAGATGCCGACGGCCAGGAGGACGTACATCAGGAAATCGTTCCAGAGGAACCCGTTGAATTGCTTTACGTAGTCTAATGCGTTCATGTGACTGTAATATTAAGTGGTTGGAAAGTGGCGGTTGGAGTGGTGTTCGAATGGTGTTTGGAAGGTTTACGCCATGCAGCAGGCGGAGACGTCGGTGCCGTTGAGAAACTGGTCGGCCGTCATGCGGCGTTTGCCGGCGGGCTGCACTTCGAGGAGTCGGAGGTAGCCGTTGGCCGTGGCTACATCGAGGTGGCGTCGGCCGTCGGTACGGATCGCGCCGGGAGAGAGTTCGTGTGGCTCGTTGATACGTTCGCTACGGAACACCTTGAGCGCCATCCGCCGTCCGTCGGCCGAAAGGACTTCGGTCCAGGCTGCGGGATAGGGAGCCAAGCCGCGGATGAAGTTGTAGACGCGCTCGGTGGGTTGACACCAGTCTATGTGACACGTGTCGCGGAAGATCTTCGGGGCGTCGCGCAGCGGGGCGGTGTCGGTGACGAACGCCTCCTGTTCGACCGTCTCCACGGATCCGTCGCCGTCGATGATTCTGTTCACCGTCTCGACGACCAGCTCGGCACCGATGGCCATCAGTCGGTCGTGCACCGTGCCCGCGTCGTCGGTCTCAGCGATGGGCACGCGGCGTTGCAGGATGATGCGCCCCGTATCGATCTCATGGCGGAGGAAGAAGGTCGTGACGCCCGTTTCCTTGTCGCCATAGATGACTGCCCAGTTGATCGGCGCTGCGCCGCGGTACTGCGGTAGCAGGGAGGCGTGCAGATTGAACGTGCCCAAGCGTGGCATCTCCCAGACGGCGTGCGGCAGCATACGGAAGGCGACGACGATTTGCAGGTCGGCACGGAGTGCGCGGAGTTCGTCGAGGAAGGCGGGATCGCGGAGGCTCACGGGTTGCAGCACCGGAATATTTTTCTCCACGGCATACCGCTTGACGGGCGATGCTTGCAGCACACTGCCATGTCGGCCCATCGGTTTATCGGGCATCGTTACCACGCCTACGACGCAGTATCCGCCTTCGACCAAGGCTTTGAGGGAAGCTACGGCAAAATCGGGCGTCCCCATGAAGATTATTCTCAGATTGTTCTTATTCATCAGTGTTTCTTTCTGTGTGTGATTGGCGTCAAAATTAGAAATGTTTAGCGGCGGAAGCAGCGCTTGACATGCATTCTTCATCTTTGTCGACAGATGTATGGGAAAAGAATAGAGCACTTGAAAAAACGAATGATCATAGAATGGTGTAGAAAGGAAAACAGGTTATGAAGAAGTTCAATCGCAAATTGATCCGCGGCACCAACTGGGCGCTGGCGGGCATCTTGTCGCTGCTGGGATTCTCCGGCTGCAACGGAATAATAAGAGTAGAGTACGGTTCGCCGAATGCAGACTACAAAGTCTCGGGGCGTGTGACAGACGAGCAAGGCACACCAGTGCCAGATGTCAAGGTGCAACTGGGTAAAGGTGAGCAACCCTATTACGCCTCTTTTGATTCTACGAGGACGGGACAGGATGGCCGCTATTCCGTGTCGGCAAATTACCTCCCCATCGATGCCTTGGATCTGGTCATATCAGACACCGATGGCGAGGCAAACGGTAGCTTCGAGAACGATACTATCCGTGTGACGTTCGAGAGCAAAGACTACTACAAGCGTGGCAAGGGAGATTGGTACCAAGGCGCAGCTAAGAAGGAGGTAAACGTGAAGCTGAAGGCAAAGAAGAAATCATAGAAAGGAGACAGAGACATGAAGAAGCTGAATCGCAAATTGATCCACGGAACCAACTGGGCACTGGCGGGACTGTTGTCACTGCTGGGATTCTCCAGCTGTGGCAATCAGGTGGAGGAGTATGGTACTCCGCATGCTGATTTTAAGGTGACGGGGCGTGTGACCGACGAAACGGGGGAGCCGCTCTCCGGGATCCGCGTCGTGCCGACCAACCTGAAAGACCACTATCCGAGCCCGCACGACACCGTCTACAGCTCTCCGGACGGGAGCTACAAATACCGCTACAACGCCGGTTTTGCACCCGATTCGTTGTACATCAAGCTGAAGTTTGAAGACCCCGCGGCGCGATCGGCCTATGAGTCGGACAGCATCACCGTCGGCTTTGCCAAGGGCGACCTGAAAGGCGGCGACAACCACTGGTTCAAAGGCGAGGCAACGAAGGAGGTCGACGTGAAGCTGAAGGCAAAGAAGAAATCATAGAAAGGAGACACCAATCATGAAGAAGCTGAATCGCAAATTGATCCGCGGCACCAACTGGGCGCTGGCGGGGCTGCTGTCGCTGCTGGGATTCACCGGATGCGGCAAAGACAACAACGGAGACGGAGAGATAAGTGTGGAATACGGGTCGCCGAGCTCCAACTTCAAGGTGCTGGGGCGTGTGACGAACGAGCAGGGACAGCCGCTGGGAGGTATGCGTGTCGTGGCGTCGGAGGTGACGGCGGTTTGGGGCAAAGGCCCCGAACAATGTTACTCCGGCCTCCTGCGCGACACGGTCTACACCGCGTCAGACGGCTCATTCGTTCGGGAGTACAGCCTCTTCCCCGCGGACTCGGTCTACATCCATATGAAGATTGAAGACACGACTGAACCGTCCATTTACGAGTCGGACAGCGTCAAGGTCGGTTTTGCCAAGGGCGATCTGAAGGGCGGTGACAATCGCTGGTTTGAAGGCGCGGCGGAAAAGGAGGTCAACGTCACGCTCAAGCGTAAGAAGAGATGAACGACGTCAAGATCAACCTCAAGAAACGGCTCGCGCTCGAGACCTTCCGCCGCCTGCACCGCAACCGCGTCAAGCTGCACGAGCTCCGCACGCTCTTCTGGGAGTGCACGCTGCGCTGCAACGTGGCCTGCCGGCACTGCGGCAGCGATTGTCGCGTCTCGTCTCTCATGCCCGACATGCCGATGGCCGACTTCCTCCGCGTGGTGGACGAGATCCGGCCGCACGTCAACCCGCACAAGGTGCTCATCATCTTCACCGGTGGCGAGGCGCTTGTGCGCCCGGACATTGAGGCCTGTGGCCGCGAGCTTTACCGCCGCGAATTTCCCTGGGGCATCGTCTCCAACGGACTGCTTTTCGCCGAGCGGCTGCCGGGCTTGCTGGCTGCCGGCATGCGGTCGGCCACCATCAGCCTGGACGGCTTTGAGGACGATCACAACTGGATGCGTGGCCACCGCAACAGCTTCCGCGCAGCCACGGCTTCCATCCGCGGCCTGGCGCAGACGACGGACGTCAATTGGGACGTCGTCACCTGCGCCAACCGCCGCAACTTCGACGACTTGCCTCGCTTCAAGCGCTACCTCATCGACCTCGGCGTTTGCCACTGGCGCATCTTCACCGTCTTCCCCGTTGGCCGCGCGGCGCATGTGCCCGAATTGCAGCTCACCGACGAGCAGTTCGTCCGCCTCATGCGCTTCCTCCGTGAGACGCGCCGCGAGGGCCAGATCGACGTCTCTTACGGCTGCGAGGGCTTCTTAGGCGGCTACGAGATGGACGTCCGCGACCACTTCTACGAGTGCTCGGCCGGCGTCTCCACCGCCTCCGTCCTGGCCGATGGCTCCATCTCGGGTTGCCCCAGCATCCGCGCCGACTATTATCAGGGCAACATCTATCGCGACCGCTTCATGGACGTCTGGGAGAACCGTTTCCGGCCCTACCGCGATCGCCAGTGGGCGCGTCAGGGCGAGTGCGCCGACTGCCAACTGTTTCGTTACTGCGAGGGCAACGGCATGCACCTCCACGGCTCGGATGGGCAGTTGCTCGTCTGCCATCATCGGCGTATCGAGCGGGGGTTAGCGGCGGAAAAATGACCCCCAGTTGGGAGTCGATCGGGTGATGGCTCCGCGGCGTCGTTTCCGCTTGTCGGCAGCCTCTCGAGAGAGATATTCAAGAATAAGTAAT
>CALHPT010000230.1 GCA_938036405.1 uncultured Tannerella sp. | reverse complement strand
TCTTTGAAGAAGACCATGTCGGCTTTGTTGATGCCGATGTCGTCGAATTGTATTCCGCCTCTATCGAGTAAGTGCGTGTAATTTCCACCGTTTGGCATATGCACGGTGTAATTGATCTTCGTCTTATCTGTGAGCATGGGTTGCATCTCGCCTATGAGGTTTATAGAAGAACGGGAACGATCGCTGACATCGGCATTCTTTAGGTAGGAATAAATATTTGCCCTCTTATAAATGTATCTCATTAGCGCCACAACCTTCATCAGCGTGCTTTTGCCGCTGGCTGAGTCGCCGATGAGGACGGTCAGGGGCTTGATGTCGTCGATCCGCACGTCGCGGAGCGGGCCGAAGTTCTGGATATGGATGGATTCCTTCATCTTGTTGCTGTATATAATACGTATAGGCCACCATGGCCTTGCCGCGGGCAAAGATAGGCCGGCCGCGAAAAGTGAAAACGATCATTCGGGGGCAGGCGATTGTACGATACAATGAGAGGTATTGACTGGGGTCAATTGTACGATACAATGAGAGGTATCGACTGGAGGCAATTGTACGATACAATCGACCATAGGAACATGCAAAGAGGCCAAAACGGACGCTTTAAGGATTGGAAAAAACGTGTAGTTTCGCCGTGGTTTTCAAACAGAGATCGAGCTAAATCATTAAACAAGACCCATTATGGAACAAGTGAAATTGGACATCCCCCGCGTGCTAATCTTCACCAAAGTGAGTAGCACAAGATTGAACAACACCCTCCACGCACAGTATCACCGCAAACAGTATGACCTGGTTATGGCGGTGGACAAGACGAAGCTGAAACTCCCCCTCGGGCTGCCCGAAGCGTGGAACAAAGGCATCGACTACGAGACGATGATCGACCAAGAGGCCGCCATCTCGTCCGAAACGGCCAAGCTGAAAGCCAAGGACGAGGAGCGCGACAAACAGCTGACGAACATTTTTGGCATCATCCGCGCCCAACGTCATTCGCACAAACCCAACATCAGCGAAGCCGCCATCCGCCTCTCCGACACGCTCAGCCCGTACGAAGGCGCCCGATCGCTGCAGTTCGAGATGGAAAGCGGACGCATCGAAGGCATGAAAAAAGACCTCACCAAGCGCATGGCCGAGGTCACCACGCTGGGCCTGAACGACGAGTTCGACAACCTTTTCAAGCTCAACGAAGAGTTTGAAAAGCTGCACGTCGGCCGTCGCGTCGAAAAAACGAACGAGAAGCTGCCCCAAGCCTCCGTCATCCGCCCCCAGACGGATGCCGCCCTCGAGGTCGTCTGCCAATACATCCAGTCGGCCTACAACAGCGCCACGTCGGCCGACGACAAGGCTCTCCTCGAGCGCCTCGTCGACCACATGAACGCCACCTCGGACGACTTCAAAAAGATCCAGCGCAACCTCATCGTTCATCACCCCAAGGACGAGAACAAGAAGCCCAAAACCCCGAAGGAGCCCAAAGAGCCCAAGGAGCCGAAAGAGCCCAAAGAACCCAAGCAGCCTAAGGATCCCAAGCCCGCGCCCGACCCCAAACCGCAGCCCGATCCTAAGCCGCAGCCGGACCCCAAGCCACAGCCCAAACCGGGCGGAGACGACGGCGATCCGGACATCCATCTGCCGGAAGAATAAGGCCGCGAACGAATCATTGTCAGCCGTCACTGCGACGGTCGGCAATGATTCCTTTTTCAATGTATCAGACACTGATTCTTAATGACAATAAGCCCCCAACCCTCTCATGAAAACTAAAACAATCCTTTTCCTCGCCCTCGTGGCCGCAGGCCTCACCACGGCGTGCAACAAGTCAGCCGACACGTCGCCCAACATCGCGCTCACCGTCGAGCCCGGGCGCAAAGTCTTCCTCAGCTTCGCCGGCGAAACGGACACCACGTCCATCCGCATCCAATGCGGGGAACTCGATACCACCTTCATCATCGGCAAGAAGCGTACGTCGGCACGCTACTTCATCGCCGACGACGAGAAGATGACCATCCACGGCGCCATCACAGCCTTCAATTGCAGCACCAACGGCGGCGGCATCTCGGCCGTCGACTGTAGCCGCGACACGCTGCTCCGCAGCCTGGAGTGTCACGACAACGCGCTGACCGAGCTGAACGTCGGCGGCTGTTCCGGGCTGCGCATCCTCGAGTGCTACTCCAACCGCCTGACCACCCTCGACGTCTCGCGCTGCCCCTCCCTGGAGCGCCTCAACTGCAGCGACAATCTGCTGACAGCCCTCGACCTCTCCAAATGCCCCAAACTGGAGATGATCGCCTGCATCAACAACGGTCTCACGAAGCTCGACGTGACCATGTGCAGCAAGCTGTCCGTCCTCTACTGTTACCGTAACAAGCTCACCGAACTACAGCTGCGCGGCTGCGCCTGGCTTACCGAGCTGAGCTGCGGAAAGAATTACCTCTCCAACCTCGACTTCTCCGGCTGCAACTCCCTCCGCACCGCTTACTGCTGCGACAACGACTTCAGCTACGCCGCCACCGAAGAGCTCTATCGCTCCCTGCCCGACCGCACCGCCGAGGACGAACCGGGTCACATCTTCATCCTCAACGAGGACGCCCTGCCCCCCGGTCGCACCGGCGCCGGCAACGAAGGCATCGCCACCCAGAAGCATTGGGAAGTGCTCTGGTGCCGCGGAGATTGGTGATCTTTCTTCCATCACAAGAGAGCTACTGCGGCCACCAGCGAAGTTAGGCCTGGCACCCCGCCTATTTGGCCGGCGTCCCTAACGACCCCTGCCGGGGCTGGGAAAATGGGCCCGGTACATTACATAGACGCATCCCGTACCCGCCCAATCTGGCCGGCGTCCCTGACGGCCCCTGCCGGGGCTGGGAAAATGGGCCCGGTACATTACATAGACGTATCCCGTACCCGCCCAATCTGGCGGCGTCCCTGACGCCTTGATCTTCTTTTGCCTCCTTTTCTTCTATCAAGAGAAGAAAAGGAAGTGGGGGCTCGGGGGCAACGCCCCCAACTACACCATAGACAATGATGATTATGGCACAGAAAGTGACGATACAAGTAGAAAAGCAGCCGGGCGACGAGAATTTCTTCGCCTGCTATATGCTGGACGATATGCCGGGCTTTGGCCTTGCCGGCTACGGTGACACGGTTCAAGAAGCCATTGACGATCTCTACATTGCTCAGGAAGAGATGAAAGAGCTCTTTCACGAAGAGGGAAAAGCATTTCCCGAATTGGCATTTGAATTTCGCTTCGATGAAGACACCCCCGTACCCGAAGGCTTACGGATGCAAGTCGAGATGGTTGCTTCATAACCATCACATCAGATAGGCCCGTACGCCACACAAACCAAGCGGGGAGC
>CALHPT010000229.1 GCA_938036405.1 uncultured Tannerella sp. | reverse complement strand
TCCTTAGGGGTCGTTGGGAGGGCGTATTCTTTTGCGCCCTACCCTACGGACAAAAAATGGGGTGGTTCCTTGGCAGATGATCTGCAAACCGGGTACGGGCTGGGGCGTATGCGATACGCCCCTACGCCGGCATCTGAAAAATGGGAAGGTTCTGGGGGAGCACTTTCCGATTGTTGGTCGTTGAACGATTCCACGGCTCTTCCGGATTGATAAATTACTACATGTAGTGATTGCCACCATAAGGGGCTTTGCCTTCCTTTGCACCGACGAAAAGAAACAAATGGCATACGAGGGCTTACCCGACGCGCCCATGCTACATCTACCTATGACGAAAAAGATTCATCGACTAACGCTCGTGCTATGTACCCTCTGCCTGGCCAGACTGGGCTGGGCTGATGATGGCCGACCCGAGTCGGACGGCGACACGATCAAGACGTACGACATCGACGAGGTGGTGATCACTTCCTCGCGCAAGGAAACGAATCGCACCGAGCAGCTCCCCGGCGCACTGACCGTCGTTTCGCCGCGACAAGCCGACCTCCGACAGGTGGCATCCATCAAACGCTTGACCGCATTCATCCCCAATCTCTACATCCCCGATTATGGGGCGCGCGGCACATCGGCCATCTACATCCGTGGCATCGGCGCCAGAAGCAGCGGCCAAACGGTTGGCCTTTACGTCGATGATGTGCCGTACCCCGACAAGGGCTCTTTCGATTTTGAGCTGCCGGACATTCGTCGCGTCGAGGTCTTACGCGGACCGCAGGGCACACTCTATGGCCGCAACGCGATGGGTGGCATCATTCACGTGCATACCTTCTCGCCCCTCGAGCACCAAGGCACACGCGTCGCGGCGACGTATGGCAACTACGGCCGCCTTGGCGTCCGCGCCTCGCATGCCATGCGCCTCGGCGACCGCATAGGCCTTCAGGTCGGGGGATACTATCACCGGCACACGGGCTTCTTTGAAAACGCCTTTAGCGGCATGAAGGTAGACGGCGAGCAGACCGGAGGCGGCAATTTGAAGCTAGTGCGCCGCTTCTCGGATGCCTTCACGGCCACGCTTGCGGTGGTCGGGAGCTACACGAATCAAGGCGCCTTCCCGTATGGCCTGCGCAACGACAGCACGGGTCGCGTCGAGCAGGTGAATCTGAATGACGCCTCGTCGTACCGTCGCACAACGACCAACAGCAGCCTGACGCTCAAGTACGAGACTCCGCAATGCGTCGTGACGTGGACCAGCGGATGGCAGTTCCTACACGACCGTATGCAGATGGATCAGGACTTCATGCCCTACTCCCTCTTCACGCTCGATCAGCGCCGTCGCCACCACGCCTTCAATCAAGAACTTTCCGTGATGGGCACAGTCGGGCGCTACCGCTGGACCGTCGGCGCCTGTGGTTTCTATGACCAACTGCGGACGGATGCCGACGTTGAGTTCAAAGAGGAAGGCATACGCGAAGTCTTACAAAACACGTTCGATCGCATGCGAGCCAACAACCCGAAGATGCCGCGCCTGCGCGTGACGGACAAGCATCTCGACATGCCCTCTCTCTTCGACGAGTCGACGCTCGGAGTGGCCATCTATCACCAGTCTACCCTCGATCATTTTCTCCTGCCCGGGCTCTCGCTCACCGCCGGACTGCGCATGGATATGGAGCGCCGACGCCTGCACTACGTGGCCAGCGGCAAGATGAACCTGGCTATCCTCATGCCCCCCGTATTCCCGAAAGAGACGGATATCAGCTCCTTCTATCCCCCCTCATCCTTCGACGAACATCTCTCGTCGGACGAGTGGCAAGTGCTTCCCCGACTCGCTTTGCGATACGCCGTGTCGCCTCGAATGGCCATCTATGCCTCTGTTGCTAAGGGCTACAAGACGGGCGGCTATAACGTGCAGATGTCGGCAGACCTGATGCAGTCGCGCATGCAAACCGACATCATGGACGCATTCCGGCACTTCGCACCTACGCTGCCCCACTTCGATAAGATATCCCCGGCCGAGGCCCTGGTCTATCGCCCGGAAAAAGCGTGGTGCTACGAGGCGGGGATCAAGTCCGAACCGGTGAAAAACAGACTGCACACCGAGCTGACTGTCTTTTACATGGACATTCGCGACTTGCAGCTGACGCATTTCACCGCCAGAGGTACAGGACGCGTGCTCAGCAACGCCGGCCGCGCCGTCAGCTGCGGCATTGAGGCGTCCCTCAGCGCACGGATTGCCTCCGGGCTCACGGCCGACGTGAACTGGGGTTTCACGCACGCCACTTTTCGCAATTATCACGATGGGCGGATGGATTACAGTGGGAAATTTATCCCTTATGCCCCGCGCCACACCGTCAGCCTCGGCCTCCACTACGAGCGACGGCTGCACAGCCGCGTCATCGATCGCATTTTTGCCGCGACGCAGTATAACGGCGTCGGGCCGATCCATTGGACTGAGGCGGGCGACATTCGCCAACCCTTCTACTATACCCTCGACGCCCGTGCCGGCATAGGTCGCGGCGCCCTTACTTGCTCCTTCAGCGGGAAAAACCTGACCGGGACGGATTATGCTGCCTTTTACTTCCGTTCTTTCGGTCGCAGCTTCATCCAGAAGGGTCGCCCCGCTCAGGTAGCCATAAGCATTGAATACGCATTCTAAAAACCTACTCAAATAGCAATAATCATAATGGAATTTCTTACTACTTACAACCTTTGGGGCCTTGTCATAGGCGTCGCCACTTTCCTCATTATCGGGCTTTTCCATCCCCTCGTCATCAAGGCTGAATATTATTTCGGTGCGGGCTGTTGGTGGGCCTTCCTCCTGGCCGGATTTGTCTTTATGGGCCTCTCCGTGATGGTGCACCACCTGATCCTCTCCACGATTTTCGGTGTCGTAGCCTTCTCCTGCTTCTGGTCGATCCTGGAAGTGATAGACCAAGAGAAGCGCGTAGAAAAAGGCTGGTTTCCGGCCAATCCCAAGCGCGCAGCCAAGAAAAAACAGAAATAAAACCCATTCGCCGTTGGTCGGGCTGTCGTTTCCTCGGTAAGGATCCGATACGCCGTTCCCCCGCCCTCCCCATCTTTCGTCCGTCAGGGTAGGGGCGTATCGAATACGCCCCAGCACGTACCAAGTCTGCCATTCATTCTCCCCCATGCGGGGGCGTTCGGGGGGCGTATGCTTTTGCGCCCTACCCTACCGGTCAAAAACTTATCGAGGATAGGTTGGCCTATTCAAT
>CALHPT010000228.1 GCA_938036405.1 uncultured Tannerella sp. | reverse complement strand
CTGACGGCAGGAGAGGGGATTTGTTCCGAATGATTAATGGTCCACACCAGCAGGAAATCAGAACCATTCCGAGTGATCAGCCCGTCCCCTGCGGGGACGTTGGGAGGGCGTATGCGATACGCCCCTACCCTGACGGCAGGAGAGGGGATTTGTTCCGAATGATTAATGATCCACGCCGGCAGGAGAGGACAAGCATTCCCACAGAACGACTGGAAAACAAAAACGGGCACCCTGACTTTGCGGGGTGCCCGATTGCTATGCGACAAGCGCATGGCCTATGCTATACTTGGAAAGATCTGGACACTGAACGTACGACTATATCCTTTGCTCGGAAGGATCCGGACGCTGAACGTGCAGCCAGACTCTACTAATCGGAAGGACCCGGACACTGAACGTACGACTATACCCTTTGCTCGGAAGGGTATGGACGCTGAACGTGCAGTCGGATGCTGCTGGGCGGATGGTTGCGATGCATGATGCGCCGTTACTCCTCTGGCAGGTGGATGTCTGGATCGCCGCTGTCGTCTGGCTTCTTCGGAGGCTCGGGCGTGCCGCCGCCTGTCTCGGGTTTCTTGGGTGTTTCGCCTCCTGGACTGCCGGGCGTCTTCGGTTTTTCCTCCTCCGGAAGGTGAATGTCTGGCTCTTCCTTCCTTTTCTTCGGATCCTTCGGCGGTTTAGGATTCTTCGGGTCTTTGTCCTTGCCACCCTTCTTCTTGTCCGACGCCAATTTCTTCTGCGCGGAGCGTTGCCGATACGTCGTTTTAATGCTGCCGAGCACCGTGTTGATGCGGTCTATCAGGTCGCCGATTGCCTTGCGGTCATCGTCGGAGGCAGTGGACAGGTAGGCCGCTTCGATGTGGCTAAAGATCTGATCTACGGTCGCGTCGTTCTTTGCCCGAAGCGAAGCGCCGGAGGGTAGCGTATCGGCCGCGACATGCTTCACGCGGGTGTCGCGCAGGGCCAGAAACTCGTTGTGGACCGTGCGGAGCAGTTGGACGACATCAGTCACCCCAATAGCGGCCACGTCTGCTGCGGCCGCCGGCTTATCCAGATCGAGGAGCAGTCCGGTGATGTGACCCGTTTCCTCAACCATATTCTCATGCTGAAGGCCTTTGTAAGCATCGATGACGAGTCGGAGGCGCAGGCCGGCTTTGGCGCGGTTCTCGATGAGTGACTTCGACGCCGTGCGGATCTCTTCAAACAGCGACGAAACGACCTCCCGCCGCTTTTTCCCTTTGGCAACTAAATACGTGGTGGCTTCGGATGATGGGGTGTCTCGCACGGCATCTCGCTCCTGGTCGATGTCCGCCTTCCATGACGGGATATCCGTGGGCGCGAGGAGAATCTTTTCGGGTGCAAAGGGCTGAATCAGCCCATAGAGTTGGTCTTGCATATCGATATGCATAGCCATCGGGTACCGGTTATAGCTGTTCGCTATCTTCTTTACTTGTCTCATTGTATTATTTTTCTGTGTGGGTTCTTAATGATGATTGTTTCTGCCGCAAAGATAAACCACTTATTCAGATTCATTGCAAACAAATGCGCATTATTTTTTTCGATTCACTTAAATGCAGGATTTACGTGCTAAATACGTTATATAAATCCTTCTGGCCGCATGATTCATACGCTTTTTGCGCACGCATCATCCTTCCTATTGCCCGATAGGTATAAGCCACACGAATCATCTACCCACGTGATTGCCTGATAGATATAGCCGATAAATACACCCTACCCTTCCGGGCAATTAACAGATGTGCACACATCACTCGGCCCACCGTTCCAGCAATCCGCCCCACACCGTCTCCACACACATCCTACCCTTCCAAGGATCCGATATAGACACACTTTGCGCATTTCCAATCATTCTAGCCGTTGGATCAAAGCGTGCCTCGCATTTTCCCCATCCTTCCGAGCAACCCCTATCAACCGACTCAGCGTATTTCATGGCACGCTAACCATCCGTAATCCTCGCGCTCCACGCACTGATAGTTATTTCACTCGCTTAACCTCAAAACACATTTAGAAACATGAATCTCCCCAACCGTTTGACAGGAATACACACTCCGATCGTGCAGAAATTCCGCCGGAACGACACCAATGCGCAACGTGCAATCGCAAAATTCCGCCGGAATGATACAAATGCGCAACGCGTAATCGAAGAATTCCGGCGGAATGATACGAATGCGCAGTACGTATTTGGACCATTCCGGCGGAACGATTCAAAATGCGCACTACGCAAAGCGATCATTCTGACCGTTGGATGCCATTGCGCACTACGTTTTTTGAACCCTTCCGGCGGAATGAGGCCAATGCGCACTGCGCATTCAGTATCATTCCGGCTGTCGGATAATGCTGCGAAATACGTTTTACTTATCGTTCCGGCCGTTTGAAGGCGTTGCGCGGCGCGCATTAAGTAGCTAACAGTATGACGAATACAAAAAGCGCATCCGCTTTTTGCGCTCTGCAAAAGGGATGAGCATGAAAACGCAGTGCGTCGTCCGTAGTCATCTATATATAGGTAGGGGATTTCGGGCGCGTTTTGGGACTTCATCGCCAAGCAGGGCGTATTTGACACGGACAAAGCTACGATTCGCTCAGCCAGCAGAAAGCGAAAAATAACAAAAGCGCTCACCCATCCTCTAAGCACAAATAGGTCGGCGAAATCGGCGAATCGATCGCCCCGGATGAACGGTTGATCGGATGCAGCCGACAGACCTATCGCACCCCCGAATGGGTAGCGAAAAATCTGCCGCTCGGACGATCCCTTGCCCGGAACGGTGAAGAAGTCGCTCGCACCCTTGGCAGTTGACGGATTAGCGGCTACCTTTGTTTTACATTTTAAGACAAGCAGAAAGAATCACCAACATGAACAATCACACGATCAGCCGTCTGGCGCAGCGCGCGGGACGGTATCTGCCGAGCCTGATTGTACTCGGCTTCCTATCGACCGCCAGCGCCGCGGCACAATCCATCCCCAAAGACATACAGCAGAAGGCCGGAACCTACCTCTCCACATGGGCCAAACGGCGCGCACATGTGGGAAACGTCAACGTCGATTCCATCCGTACGGCCGGAAAGAAGGTCATTTTTTATGCCGATATCACTCTTTCCTATATCCCGATACGCGAATCGGATGTGCAGGACGCATACAAGAGCCTGCGGGCTATGCTGCCTAAAACGTATCGCGACTACACCGTGGAGGTGAGGACGGACGGACAAGCCATCGGCGACCTCGTCCCGACCGTTTACCGAAGCGGCGGCAAAAAGAAAATCAATCCGCCGAGCGGATCGACTGACAAACCGCTCATCACGCGCCTATCCGCCCCCGCGACGGCTAAACACGGCCTGAACGGCCGCCATATCGCCCTCTGGCAGAGTCACGGATTCTATTACGAACGCAAGCTCGGCCGCTGGGAATGGCAGCGCGCGCGCACGTTCGGCACCGTGGAGGACCTCTATACGCAGAGCTATGTGTTGCCGTATCTCGTACCCATGCTCGAGCGGGCTGGTGCCAACGTGCTCCTCCCGCGTGAGCGCGACACGCAGGGATACGAAATCATCGTCGACAATGACGGTTGTCGCAACCGATCGACTTACGCGGAGAAAGACGGCAAGATGTCGTGGAGCCGGGGCGATGGCCCAGGCTTTGCACACCGACAAGACCGCTACGCAGGTCAGGAGAATCCCTTTCGCGACGGCACCTATCGCGCCGTGGAGAGCATCACCAAAGGCAAAGAGAGCACGGCATCGTGGACGCCGGACATTCCCCGCGCTGGACGCTACGCCGTGTACGTTTCTTATAAGACCCTGCCGAACAGCACGGCGGAGGCCCTCTACACCGTGCACCATAAGGGCGGCAGCACCCGCTTTGCCATCAATCAGCGCATGGGGGGCGGAACGTGGATTTATCTCGGCCACTTTGACTTCGAGCAGGGTCGGAATGCGGACGGGCGCGTCGTGTTGAGCAACGTGACGAACCATCACGGCGAGATCGTCACGGCAGACGGCGTCAAGATCGGAGGCGGACGGGGAAACATCGCGCGCGGGGTGACGCTCGATAAGAAGGCCACGGCGAATGTGCACAGCGCCTCGTCCAGCCAGGAGGAAGATGCGCCCACCACGCCCTACCCCAGCGAGACGAGCGGATACCCCCGATTTACTGAAGCCGCGCGCTACTGGATGCAGTGGGCGGGTATCCCGGACTCCATCTATTCGCCTACGAACGGCAAGAATGACTATACGGACGACTACCGCGGACGGGGCAAATGGGTCAACTACCTGGCCGGCGGAACATCCGCCAACCCTCAGGAGCCCGGATTGGGTATCCCGATCGACCTCTCTTTTGCCTTCCACTCCGACGCGGGTACGACGGCCAACGACTCCACGATGGTCGGCACGCTGGGCATCTTCTGCACCGATGTAGACGACGGAGTCTACGCCGACGGCACTACACGCTACGCCGCGCGTGACCTGACCGATATGGTCCAGAGCTCCATCGTGCACGATGTGCGCGCCCTTCATGAGCCTCGCTGGAGGCGCCGCGCGATGTGGAATAAGCCTTATTCCGAGGCGCGGACACCGCGCGTGCCTGCGATGTTGCTGGAGCTCTTGTCGCACCAGAACTTCGCCGACATGCGCCTCGGACTCGATCCGCGTTTCCGATTCACCGTCAGTCGTGCTATTTATAAAGGTATGCTCCGATTCCTGGCCGAGCGCTACGGACGGAAGTATGTCGTCCAGCCGTTGCCTGTCGATCACATGCAGCTGCGATTTGTCCGCGAGGGGGAGGTCGAGCTGACGTGGCGCGCCGTACAAGACCCCCTGGAGGAGACAGCCCAGGCGCAACAATATATCGTGTACGTCCGCGAGGGCGATGGCGCGTTTGACAACGGTACGCTGGTCTCCAAGCCGGTCTTTCGCCATGCGCAAAAAGCGGGCGTAGTCTACAGCTATCAGGTTACGGCGGTGAACGAAGGCGGCGAGAGCTTCCCCTCGGAGACCCTCTCCGCCGGCCGAGCCAAGCGAGAGCGCGGCGTGGTGCTTGTGGTCAACGGCTTCGACCGCATCAGTGCCCCGGACGATTTCTCCACCGACAGTTTGGCGGGATTTGCCGATTGGTCGGATCATGGCGTGCCCTACATCAACGACATCAGTTATATCGGCCGCATGAAGGAGTTTCGGCGTTCGGCGCAGTGGACGGACGACGACGCGGCTGGCTTCGGCGACAGCAGTTCGACATACGATACGCTCGTGATCTCCGGAAACACGTTTGACTATCCTGCCCTGCACGGCCGATCGATTATGCGCGCGGGTTACTCCTTCGTATCGTGCAGCAACGAGGCTATCGAAGCGCGCCTGGTCAACCTATCCGACTACCGGATCGTAGACCTCATCCTGGGCAAACAGCGTCGCACGAAGATGGGACGAGGGGGCGTCGCACCCATGCAATTCGAGACGTTCAGCCGCGGGATGCAGCGTGCCATCACGAATTACTGTAAGGACGGCGGGCGCATCTTCGTATCCGGCGCCTACATCGGGTCGGACCTCTTCAACAGTCCCGACGCTACGCCCGCCGACCAGTTCTTCGCCACGAACACCCTCCGTTTCAAATGGCGCGTCGGACAAGCCTCGTCCACCGGAAGCGTCCGCGGCATTGCCTCTCCCTATCCTGCCTTCGAAGGGGTCTATGAGTACTACGCAGAACCCAATTCGGACAGCTACGTTGTAGAGTCGCCCGATGGCATCGAGCCTGTCGATGAGTCGGGCCATACCATCATGCGCTATACGGAGACCCGAATCAGCGCCGGGGTCGCTTATGCGGGGAAATACCGCACGTGTGTCTTCGGCTTCCCCTTCGAGTCCATCAAGAAAGAATCAGATCGCGATCGCATCATGCAGTCTGTGCTCGGCTTCTTGGATGGGAACTGATCACACTGCGGAGTAGGTCTGACAAGAAATGATTACCAACC
>CALHPT010000227.1 GCA_938036405.1 uncultured Tannerella sp. | reverse complement strand
CCAGCTGATCGTCGGTGGGTTTGATCAACACGTCGACGCCCTCGCCCAGCACGTTCAGGTCCTTGTCCGTGACGAGTACCGCGACTTCTACCGCAAGGTCTTCATGGACTACAAGGAGCCCCTCTTCTGGATCCATCTCAATGTGGATTATCCCTTCAACCTGACCGGCATCCTCTACTTCCCGCGCATCAAGAGCAACATGGATTTGCAGCGCAACAAGATCCGGCTCTACAGCAACCAGGTGTTCGTTACGGACTCCGTCGAGGGCATCGTCCCCGAATTTCTCACCCTGCTGCACGGCGTGCTCGACTCACCCGACATCCCGCTCAACGTCTCCCGCTCCTACCTGCAGAGCGACCAGAACGTGAAGAAGATCTCCGCGCACATCACCAAGAAGGTGGCCGATCGCCTGGAAGAGATCTTCAAGAACGACCGCAAGGCCTTCGAAGAGATATGGGACAGCCTGAAGCTTTTCATCCAATACGGCATGCTCAGCGACGAGAAGTTCTACGACCGCGCCGCGAAGTTCGCCCTGCTCAAGGACGTCGACGGCACCTATTACACCCTCGAGGAGTATCGCAAGCTGATCGCCTCCGAGCAGACCGATAAGGAAGGCGGCGTCATCTACCTCTACACCACCAACCCGGACGAGCAGTACAGCTACATCCAGGCGGCCAAGGATCGCGGCTACAACGTCCTCGTCATGGACGGACAGCTCGACGTCCACGCCATCGGACAGCTGGAGCAGAAGATCGAGAAGACGCGCTTCGTTCGCGTGGATAGCGACACGATCGACCGCCTTATCCTTAAGGCCGACGCCCCCACGGTAAGCCTCACCGACGATCAGCGTCAGGCGCTGCAACAAGTCTTCCGTAGCCGGTTGCCGAAGATGGATAAGACGGACTTTGTGATCACTTTCGAGGCGCTCGGTCCGTCGGCCAACCCGGTCATGTTGACACAAGGCGAGTTCATGCGCCGCATGCGTGAGATGTCGGCCATGGAACCCGGTATGTCGTTCTACGGCGAGATGCCCGACAGCTACAACCTCGTGCTCAACACCGATCACCCGCTCATCCTCTCCGTCCTCAGCGACGAGGAGAAGGCCTGCACCGACAAGCTGCAGCCCATCCTCTCCGACATCAAGGGCTGGGAAGCACGCCAGAGCGACCTTCGCGAATTGCAGAGCAAGAAGAAGGACGACGAGCTGACGGAGGCCGAAAAGGAGGATATGACGAACACGAACCGCACGCTCGACGAGCTGCGTGGTCGTCGCGACGCCATCCTCACGGAGTACGCCGCCGGCAACAAGGTAGTCGGTCAGCTGATCGACCTCGCCCTCCTGGCCAACGGTCTGCTGAAAGGTGAGCCACTGAGCCGCTTCATCCGCCGCAGCGTCGAGCTGATCGGATAAGCAGTCCCCATTCAAAAGATAGCCCCCGAATCCTCCGTAACAAAAGGAAGGGTTCGGGGGCTTTCATATATCCACCGGTTTCTATCGCCCTGCTTTTCAAAAAGGAGGGCTGAACATCTCGGGATCCATACTCCGACGAGCGTCGATGCCCCCACACTCTGTCTTCGATGATACGAACCGTTATAAAAAGACAAAAGCGATCTTCATTTCGAAGGTCGCTTTTGCCAAAACTCCAAATTTTGAGGTATCAGGGCTAAGGCGCAAAAGATTGTTTTGGTTATCTGGTCGCAAAGAAGGGGCAAAGTCGGTAGGCCAGCAAACATTTGCAACTGTTCTACAACATGTTTTGATGATTTGTGAGGCCTATCTTTTCTGTTAGCGGACGAATTGCGCGGCCATGCCTCGCACCGTGTCGGACACGCGACCGTCAGCATAGGCCGGCTGACCGTTGACGAACGTCATCCGCACGGCGTGCTGGAACGTCTGCCCCTCCATCGGCGACCACCCGCAGTGGTAGAGCAAATTCTCGCGCGTGACCTGCCACGGCGACGCCGGGTCGACCAGCACGAGATCGGCGTAATAGCCCGGGCGGATGTAACCGCGGCGGTCGATGTGGAAAAGGTCGGCGGGATTGTGCGCCATCTTCTGCACCACCTGCTCACGCGTCAGGACCCCGCGCGCGGCCAACTCTAGCATAGCCACCAACGTATGCTGCACCATTGGCCCACCAGATGCGGCCGTGAGGCACGATCCTTCTTTCTCGGCCGGCAAATGCGGCGCGTGATCGGTGGCGACGATGTCAATGGCACCCGTAAGGAGGGCGTGACGAAGGGCCTCGCGGTCGTCGGACGACTTGATCGAGGGGTTCCACTTGATGCGGTTGCCGTAGGTGGCATAATCGGCGTCGGTGAACCAGAGGTGATGCACGCAGACCTCGGCCGTGATCTTCTTCTCCGTCAACGGCCGACCGGTGGCGAAGAGGGAGAGCTCGCGCTCGGTGGAGACGTGGAGCACGTGCAGGCGCACGCCCATCTTGTCGGCCAACTCGACTACGCGCGCCGAGGAGGCGTAGCAGGCTTCGGCGTCGCGGATCTTGGAGTGGAAAGCGGGCGGGAGATCCTCGCCCATGAGGTTGACGTAGCGCTCGCGATTGCGCTCGATGATGGATTCTTCTTCGGCGTGGACGGCGATGGGCAGGTCGGTCTCGCCGAAGATGCGGCGAACGGTGTCGCCGTTCATGGCGCCGTTGCCGGTGGATGATCCGAGGAAGAGCTTGAGGCCGGGCACATGGGCGGGATTGAGGCGACGGATCTCGTCGGCGTTGTTGTCCGATCCGCCGAAATAGAAGGCGTAGTTAGCGGCCGATGTCTCCGCCGCGCGCTCCATCTTCCACTCCCATTCGCGCCGTGTGACGGTCTTGGGGTTCGTGTTGGGCATGTCCATGAAGGTGGTCACGCCGCCGGCCACGGCCGCGCGACTCTCGCTGGCGATGGTGCCTTTGTGCGTCATGCCGGGTTCGCGGAAATGCACATGGTCGTCGATCACGCCGGGCAGCAGCCATTGGCCGCGGGCGTTGATCACGGTGGCGCCGTCCACGCGCGGCGTCTCGCCTTCTTCATAGACCGCGGCGACGAATGCGCCGTCGATCAGTACCGATCCGATAAACGAGCGTCCCTCGTTGATGATCACGGCGTCTTGAATCAATATCTTCATATAAGTAGTGAGTAGTAGTGGGAGGAAGTAGTGAGTAGTAGTGACGAGGGGGATTAGGATGGGGTATGGGCAAAAAGAACGGGGGGCGCGTCCATTCTGAGGATGTGCGCCCCCGCGCGTTTACGGGTTGTTTATCCGATTTTCTTCTGTGGGTATTTCCTGAAGAAACCCTGCCACTTGAGCCGTAGCACACCGAAGAGCGCCTCGCCGAAGATGGATGAGTTCATTTTGGATGTCCCCAGCACGCGGTTGACGAAGACGATGGGTACCTCTACGATCTTGAACCCGCAGCGGTGGGCGGTGTATTTCATTTCGATCTGGAAGGCGTAGCCCTTGAAACGGATCTTGTCGAGCTCGATGGTTTCGAGCACCTGGCGGCGGTAGCACTTGAATCCGGCGGTGGTATCGTGCACCTTGAGGCCGGTGACGAAGCGGACGTAGGCCGAGGCGTAGTACGACATGAGCACACGCCCGAGGGGCCAGTTGACCACGTTCACGCCGTTGCAGTAGCGCGATCCGACGGCTACGTCGGCGCCCTGTTCGGTGCAGGCGGCGTAGAGCCGGAGCAGGTCTTGGGGGTTGTGGCTGAAGTCGGCATCCATCTCAAAGACGAAGTCGTAGCCGTGCTCGATGGCCCACTTAAAACCGCGGATGTAGGCCGTGCCGAGGCCCTGCTTGCCGCTGCGTTCGACCAGATGCAGCTGCCCGGGAAACTCGCGCTGGAGGCGTTTGACGATGTCGGCCGTCCCGTCGGGCGATCCGTCGTCGATGATCAATACGTGGAAGGCTTTCTCCAGGCCGAAGACGACGCGGAGAATGTTTTCGATGTTCTCTTTTTCGTTGTACGTCGGGATAATGACGATGCTGTCCGTTTCCATACTGAGGTTTATTGTTTGTCGGGCGTCTCCCGCCGCGCGTTGGTCGGAGGGAGGAACGTGTGCCCTGTTTTCTTCTTTGATTTTCACGGGCCAAAAGTAGAAAGATTGTTGGGCGCCCCTTTTACGCCCCCCTGCGGCGCGCATAGGCTCGGATCTGGACCATTCCCGAACGGTTTCAACGCAGAAACACGGTTTCTGAACCATTACCGAACGGTTTCACCGCAGAAACACGGTTTCTGGATCGTTACCGAGCGGTTTCACCGCAGAAACACGGTTTCCGGATCGTTACCGAGCGGTTTCACCGCAGAAACACGGTTTCTAGACCGTTCCCGAGCGGTTTCGGCATAGAGTCACCCCAAAAGAATGGCATGCCCCCCGACCGATGCGGGAAGCATGCCACAAATCATCTAACTAAACAAAGGCCCCCCAAGGGGGGAGATGTGTTTACCAAGCGAAAATGGGGTACTCCTTCATCGTGTGGTTCACCTTCTCGCGAACGGAGGCGATGGTGGTGTCGCACGTCGGAGCGGAGAGCACGGTGTCGACCATCTCAACGATCTCGCCCATGAGCGACTCCTTAGCACCACGGGTGGTGATGGCCGGGGTACCGATACGGATACCGGAGGTCTGGAACGGCGAGCGGCTGTCGAATGGCACCATGTTCTTGTTCACCGTGATGTCTGCGGCCACGAGCGCCTTCTCGGCCACCTTACCGGTGAGATCGGGGAACTTCGTGCGCAGGTCGATGAGCATGCTGTGGTTGTCCGTTCCGCCGGAGATGATCTTGTACCCCTTGTCGACGAAGGCCTGGGCCATGACGGCGGCGTTCTTCTTCACCTGCGTCTGGTAGGTCTTGTATTCGGGTTGCAGGGCCTCCTCGAAGGCCACGGCCTTGGCGGCAATGACGTGCTCCAGCGGTCCGCCCTGGATGCCGGGGAAGACGGCTGAGTCGAGCAGCTGCGACATCTTCTTCACCTCGCCCTTCGGCGTCTTCTTGCCCCACGGGTTGTCGAAGTCCTTGCCGAGAAGGATGACACCGCCGCGCGGTCCACGCAGGGTTTTGTGGGTCGTCGAGGTGACGATGTGGGCGTACTGAAGCGGGTTGTTGAGCAGTCCGGCAGCGACGAGTCCGGCGGGGTGTGCCATGTCGATCATGAGCAGGGCACCGATCTTGTCGGCGATCTCACGCATGCGCTTGTAGTCCCAGTCGCGGGAGTAGGCCGAGGCACCGCCGACGATCAGTTTCGGACGCTCGCGGAGGGCCACTTCTTCCATCTGGTCGTAGTCCACGCGGCCCGTGTCCTCCTTCACGTTGTACTCCAGGGCGCGATAGAGGATGCCCGAGCTGTTGACGGGCGAACCGTGCGAGAGGTGTCCGCCGTGCGAGAGGTTGAGGCCGAGGAAGGTATCTCCGGCGTTAAGCACGGTCAGGAAGACAGCGGCGTTAGCCTGTGCTCCGGAGTGCGGCTGCACGTTGGCCCATTCAGCGCCGAAGAGCTTCTTCAGCCGTTCGATAGCCAGCGTTTCGCTCTCGTCCACCACCTCGCAGCCGCCATAATAGCGCTTGCCGGGGTATCCTTCGGCGTACTTGTTCGTCAGGCAGCTGCCCATGGCCTGCATGACCTCGTCGCTGACGAAATTCTCAGAGGCGATCAACTCAATACCTTTCAGCTGACGCTGGTGTTCGCGTTCGATAATCTCGAAGATTGCTTTGTCTCGTTTCATTTGGAAATTCTGTTTTATGATTACGTCTTACGTGACTTGAATAGTGATTATTGATTCTTTAACGGGGCGTAAAAGTACCCTGATTTTAATATCCGCAAAGTGCACCTCAGGCGCCCCCCGCCCGCGCAGTCACTTGGGGGGGAGGGAAAGCCGCGTGCCTGCCCGTTCGATTTGTGCAAGGGTTCACCCCTCCTCCCCCACCAGCATACGGCGCACCGTCTCGCGACCGAGAAGCTCGGCCGAGGTGAGGAAGGCGGTGACGGTGACGCCGAGCACACCGTGCACGTTCACGCTCTGGCCTGTCTGGAGGAGGTTCGGGATGGGGGTGCGCGGCGAGAGGAGCGTGCGCGGCAGGTCGCGACAGTCACGGCGGATGCCGTAAGCTGAGCCGTAGGGCGTACCGGTGTAGCGATGGTAAGTCCGGGGCGTGGAGGTGGTCACGCGCTCGATGGTAAAGCCGGGCGGGAGGGCGACGTGTTCGCGGAGTCTCTGCTCACATAGCTCCGCCGATACGGACTTCCAAGCGGTGTATCTGGGGTTTTGCGCATAATGCTTGGTGTCCCAAGGGAGGAGGCTGTTGATACTGGGCGTGATGGGGTGCAGGACGTCGAGCGTGGTGACGGTGCGCGAGTCGGGCGCGTCCGGCGGACGGCAGGAGATGAGATAGCTGGGGGAGATCTCGCTGCGGTCGTTGTGCCAGAGCGATTCGTAGCCGTCGTAGATGCTGACGTTACGGTTGAGGTATGGGATGGGGGTGTGGGGCGCGTGGACGTGCAGGGTGAAGAAGCCGAACGTGTTTCGGAGCGACTCGATGCGCTGGCGGTAGACCCGTCGGAGGAGGCCGCTGTCGGACGGGATGAGCCCGACGGTGAGCGCGGGGTGGATGTCGGAGATGAAGGTGCGACCCTCGACGCGTTCGCCGTCGGAGAGCTCGGCCGCGGTGAGGCGACCGTCGGCGGCGATGAGTCGCGTGACGCAGGCACGGGTGCGGACTGTGCCGCCGGCAGCCTCGATCTGCTCGACGAGTCGGCGGACGATAGGCTCGCCACCGCCGCGCAGTCGCCAGGCGCTTTGGATGTAGGAGTTGTTGATCTGGGCGAAGGTGTAGAGCGGCAGGGCGTCGGCGTGAAGCTCCATCTTCATCGATGCGCCGGAGAGGACGCTGCGCAGGCGAGGGTCGGCGATAGTGCGCTGGAGGAAGGCGTAGGCCGACTGACCGAAGCGCTCACGCGTGTGATCGCGGGCGGTGTCGGCGTCGTCGAAGAGGTGGCGAAGCGAGTGGCCCGTGCTTTCGAGCATGTCCATGAACGCGTTGAGGCCGGTGCGCTCGGCGGGGAAACGCTCCGCGAGGGTCTCGATGAAGCGTTCGCGACCCTGCGCAAAGGCGTAGACATCGTCACCGATATGTATCTCCTCAAAACACGCCTCGTCCATCTGCACCCAGGGGAGGTCGAGCAGGCGCAGGTGGCGGAAGTAGGGATGGAGCACTTCGCCGGGACGGAGTCCGCCGACGCAGTGGAAGCCGGTGTCGAACGTGGCGCCACCGCGGCGGAAGGACTGGAGGCAGCCGCCGGCCTGGGTGTGCTGCTCGAGGACGCAGACGCTCATGCCACGCCGTGCGAGGATGGCGCCGGAGACGAGTCCGCCCAGACCGCTGCCGATGATGATGATGTCGTGCATGAATAGGGGTAGTTATACGGCTAAAGCCGCGGTAGTTACGGGCTGCGCCC
>CALHPT010000226.1 GCA_938036405.1 uncultured Tannerella sp. | reverse complement strand
AGCACGTCGCCATAGATGAAGCCTCCCAGAGAGACAGACTCACCACCGCCGTGCGGGATGCGGATATTCCCTAATAATATGGCGAATACCGCGGCCAATACGTACATAAATAGCGGGTTGACACCGAACGATTCGAAGAATCTGCACCATCTACGGTGCCCGCGTACGTCAATGATCCAGACGAGCAGGGCTAACAGTGAGGCAGCCATGCCACACGTGGTGAGTACGAACGTCGGCGACCAGATTTTCTTGTTTATCGGGCAGCCATAACTCAGTAACCAGCCACCGAGAGCCATCGCCGTACCGACGAGAAAGAGTCGGAGCATTTTGTCTTTCACATTCGTGACGCCGATGAGTAATGCACCGCAGCAGAATCCGACAAGCACGTGCGCTATGGCGGGTAATGTGCTGAGGAGTCCCTCCGGCTCGATGCCGTTGTCCTTATACATGTGGTCAGGGCCGAGCACGGCGCGATCGATGACAGATAAAATGTTCGTCTCATCGTACGCGAAGCCGTTTCCGAGATATAGTAGCAAGGTGTATCCCGCAAGTATGATGGCGATGAGGGCAGGAATGCGTCGATGAGGGACGGTGAGGGCAATAAGGGCTGTTGCACCGTAGCAGAGTGCCAAGCGCGGCATGACGCCGAGGATCCGCAGGTGACCGAAGTTGGTTACGGACCTCCAGAGACGTGTCGCAAAGGATAGGGAGCCCTCGTCAGCGAGAGCGTGCCACGTCCTGCAGGAAAGCCCAAACCAAGCGATAGCGAGCCCGATAGCAAAAATGACAGCAGTACGGCGCACAATCTTCCACGCGGCACTCGCACTGTAGGCAAAGCTATATTTGCGGAGGGAGATGTAGGTCGAAATACCCATGATAAACATAAAGAAGGGGAAGACGAGATCCGTCGGGGTGAGGCCATTCCATTCGGCGTGGCCGAGAGGAGCATAGACGTACGACCAAGAGCCGGGATTGTTGACGGTGATCATTCCGGCGATGGTGATGCCGCGCAGGATGTCGAGCGCCAGCAGTCGTTGGGTGGGGTGGTGAGACATGGAGTATTCGGTGGGCTATTTATAGAGGTAGTATTTGCGAGAGAGGCGTCGGAAAGCAGCTGCATCCTTCATCCAATAGTCGCGTGCGTCGTCCCAACGAAACCGGCGGGTGAAACGTCGGCGTATCTCGGGGTTGCCGCACACTTTATCGAACATGCGTAGGCGTGACGAATCCGCTTCTTGGATCGGATTATGATCGGGATAGAGCGCGGCGATCTCCTGCATGAAGAGGAATTGCAATTCACTGAGCGGCGCGCGGCGTATGTCGGTCAAATGCACCTGAACACCTTGAATGAACTCACCTTTGAACGATGCATAAAACGGCTTGAGGTAAATCGGACGGAAGGATACGCCGGGCACACGGAGCGAGTTCATTCGTCGTGCGAGTTGTGGACCATCGATCCAAGGGGCAGCGAAGAGTTGGAAGGGCAATGTGTAGCCTACGCCAATAGAGGCCGTGCCAAGTTCGCCGAGGATGCCCGTAGCAGGATAGAAGAGTGCTGTTTTAGGGTGGGGAATGTGCGGTGAAGGGAGAACCCACGGTAATCCTGTCTCGGCATATGACATCCGACGTCGCCAGCCGCGCATCTTCACGACTTGCAGTCGGCATCGTTGTCCGATCATCCCTTCTTCGTTGAGCAGTCGAGCCAACTCGCCGCAGGTAAGTCCATAGACGTAGGGTATGGGATACTGACTGACGAACGAGGTATATCCGTCTTCTACGACGCACCCTTCTACACGCTCGCCACCCAGCGGGTTGGGGCGGTCGAGGACGATGAACTCGATACCGGATTCGGCTGCCGCCTGCATCGCCAGTCCCATCGTGCTGATATAAGTGAATGACCGGCAGCCAATGTCTTGTATATCGTAGACCAGAATGTCAATGTCACGCAGCATTTCCCTTGTCGGCTTGTGAGTGGCACCGTAGAGAGAGTAGATGGGCAATCCCGTGGCTGGGTCGACTGTCCCGCTGACGGTGTCGCCGGCATGGACATTGCCGCGGACTCCGTGTTCGGGGCCGTAGAGTGCTACGAGCCGGACGTTCGGTGCCTCGTGCAGGATGTCAATGGTAGATCGTAGGCGACTATCTACGCCCGTCGGGTTGGTGATTAGCCCTACGCGCTTGCCTTCGAGGCGTCGGAAGTGTTCGTCTTGCAAGACCTCTATGCCGGTCTTCACGCGAACTTTCTGCGCATGGGTTAGCGGACACAGTGCGAGGTAGAGGAGCAGGAAAAGGAAAACGTATCGCTTCATGATTTCTTCCCGAATGCGGGGTCTATTTTGTTTCTAACCAGAATGGAGGCCAGGATGCCTGGCAGTGTACAGATACACACCCAGACGAAGAAGGGGGTGTAGCCGATTGTTTCTTGTATCCAGCCGGCGGCCATACCGGGAAGCATCATACTGAGAGCCATAAATCCCGTGCCGATGGCATAGTGTGCAGTCTTGTGTTCGCCCTCGGCGATGTAGATCAGGTAGAGCATGTAAGCCGTAAAGCCAAACCCATAGCCGAGCTGCTCGATAGCGACAGCACCGATTACCTGCCATGCGGCCGGATGGACTGCCGAGAGGTAGATGTAGAGTGCATCGGGCAGGTTGATGGCCAGGGCCATCGGGAGCAGCCAGCGTCGGAAACCGTGACGCGACACGACAATGCCGCCCAGTACGCCCCCAAGGAGCAGGGCGACAACTCCGATGGTGCCGTAGATCATCCCTACCGTCGTGGTGGAGAGTTCTAAACCGCCGGCCGCACGCTTATCCAGCAGGAAGGGGGATGCGATCTTCACGAGCTGTGACTCACCCAAACGGTACGTTAGCAGGAAGAAGAACATCAGTCCGAGGTGTTTCTTCTGGAAGAAGGTTGCGAATGTGCGAAAGAAATCGGTGGCCAACCCTCGGGCCGATAGCTCGGAGCGTGGCGCATCGCTGGCGGGCCGCGGGAGGACTAGCTTATGGTAAAGCGTTAGGCCAAGGAACAGCGCGGCCAGGAGGTAGAACGTCAGGCTCCAGGCCATCGGTACGCGGAGCGGGGTGTCGGGGAGCAGTGAGCCGGTCTCCAGTTCGCCGGCGAGCATCACCAGGATGCCTTGACCGAAGATGGTGGCCAGGCGGTAGAACGTGTTGCGTATACCGACGAAGAAGGCCTGCTCGCCGCTGTTTAAGGCCAGCATATAGAATCCGTCGGCCGCTATGTCGTGCGTTGCCGATGCGAAAGCCAACAGCCAGAAGAACGCCAGGGACAGTTGCAAATAGTACGCCGTCGGGATGAAGAACGCAATGCCGGCAAAGCCTGCGCCAACCAGCAGCTGCATCGTCACGATCCACCAACGCTTCGTCTTCAGCAGATCGACAAACGGACTCCAGAACGGCTTGATCACCCAAGGTAGATAGAGCCAGCTGGTATAAAGGGCGATGTCTGTGTTGGACAGTCCGAGGCGCTTGTACATAATGACGGCTATGGTCATCACGGCCACATAGGGGAGTCCCTGGGCAAAATAAAGGCTCGGGATCCACCGCCAAGCAGATCGTTGGGTGGAAGGGTTCATAATTCCTTTTTGTTCGTGCGGATCCGCGCTTGGAGCTCCCAGGTGCGTATTTTGTCTTTGTAGAAGTTGTTGCGGTTCGTACGGGTCACGTCGAGCGCAGCGTCAGAGTTATCCTCCCACCGACGGCAGATGTAGATCGGTTCGTAGATCCGTCCGATGCGATAGGTACGCGAGATGGCCAGTCCGACCGCATAGTCCTCGCCGTAGCTTGTGTTCGGCACATGCAACTGGCGAAGCAACGGCGTGAAGAATGCACGCGGCGCACCCAGGCCGTTAATCCGAAGCGCGTTATTACGGCCATTGTCAGGCGTCCATTCCTTGTGATCGATGAGGCCGGGTGGGATGGGCTGCATGTCGAAGTCAGTCATCAGGTAGGACCCTACGACCATCGCACATTGCTCTTTGTGGAAAACCTCGACGATGGTTCGGAGCGTGTGTTCGTCTTTGTAGACGTCGTCGCTGTCCAGTTGCACGGCGAATCGCCCGCAGGACTCATGCTGCACGCCGAGGTTCCAGCAGCCGCCGATTCCGAGGTCGTTCCGCTCGGGGATGAGGTGAATCACGCGCGGATCGGCAGTCGCATAGCGGCGCAGGATGTCCGTCGTGCCGTCCGTGGAGTGGTTGTCGATGACGATGAGGTTGAAGTCGAACGGCGCTTGCTGATTGAGCACGGAGCGGACTGCATCCTCTATCGTGCGCACCCTGTTCCGCACGGGGATGATTACGGATACTTCGCGAGCGAAGCCGTCGGCCTCCAGGGAGATGGGTGCGATCGTCTCCGGCGACAGATACGCCCCGACGGAACGAAGGTGCTCCGTACATGCGCGCTCCATCTCTACCTGCGCTTCGCGGTTGCGGGGGTCTACGTAATCGAAGATCTTCTCCCCGCTCTTCCGCTTGTCGCTAAGCACTTCGGTATACAGATACTCGTCGGCATGCACCAGCTGTGCACGCGTTGACAGTCGGAGGCGCAGATCGTATAGCCCGGCGAAGTGATACGCGGTATCCATCCGCTCGGCCACTTCGCGGAATACATCCGCGCGGAAGAGCATCAGGGAGCCGAAGTCAAAATCGTCGCGGAGGCTGCCCTCCTGATAGTCGATGACTGGTGCCGGGCGTCGCTCGGAGCCGTCCTGCTGATAGCGGTCTGCGTAAACCATGCCGGCGTGCGTAGCCTTCATGATCTGCACCATGCGCTCCAGGGCCAGATAACCTACCTCGAGGGGCGTGTACTTGGTATAATATAATAGGTAAGGAGTCTCTCCGCTCAGCCGGGCCATCGTGCGGATCGCTTCGGTGCTTTGGAGCGACGGAACGTAATGCACGTCGGGTTGGGAAGTCTTTCGTGCCAGCTGTTCGTCCGTCGTGAGCAGAACGACGCGCGATACGATCGGGCTGGCGGATAGGGCCGCTATGAGGGGGGCCACTTGGTCTTCGTCGGCCAGGGGGACGAAGCAGGTGATTTGTTCTTTCATTTGTTTGGAATGATAGGGGGCGAGCCATGCGCTCGCCTGTTAGTTTGATTAAATGATGCGGCAAACGTATGTGTTTGCCTGTGTAATACGTATAAATAGGAGTAAATGCGCGTTGCTCCGAGCCGGTATTCCGGCGGCGGGATAGGTCGGCGGTGTGCGCAATGCCTATCCCGCCGGCGGGGCACTCCTCATTGAGGAAGC
>CALHPT010000225.1 GCA_938036405.1 uncultured Tannerella sp. | reverse complement strand
GTTACCTATCCAATGCCTACGACCGACTAACTTCTTCTTTTGCAGAGGGATATTTGCTGATATTTTTCTCCCGAACCTATTGGAATACGTTGGGGAGGTGGTCGGAATAGGTTCCGAACGTATTCCAACCACCTCAGAACGTATTCGAGGGCATTTTCCTCCCGCTCATTTCCCCCACCTTTGCGGCCGATTAGACATCGCAAAACATTACGCCTATACACACACGAATACCCGACTATATGAATACGTTGAAATCAAAGAAAACGGCCATACAAGCCTTCCTCTATTTCATGGCCACGGCCGTCGTGATCGCCTACTTCTTCCCGCGGGAAGGCAAGTTCAGGTACCAATTTCACGAGGGGAAGCCCTGGCGCTACGGCCTGCTGACGGCCCCCAGCGACTTCCCCATCTACAAGTCCGACGCCGAGCTGAAGGCCGAGCGAGACAGCCTCCAAGCACGCTTCAGACCCTACTTCAGGCTCGACGATCGCGTGGCTGCGCAAGCCATGGGCGACCTCAAAAACGACTACGCTGAGCGGCGCACCATGAGCACACACGTCTGGCAATACCTCACCCAAAAGCTCAGCGCGCTCTACGCCGACGGCATCATCTCGGCGCAGGACATGGAGCGCATGACCTCCGAGCATCACACCCGCCTGAGGCTACTCCGCAAGAACGTCTCCTCGCAGGTCGATCTCTCCCGCTTCCACTCCGAAAAGTCGGCCTACGAGCTGGTCATCAACGAGGCGCCCGAATCGATCGACAAGGGGGAGCTTAGGGCCAGCAACTTCAACATCTACGTCCGCCCCAACGTCACGTACGACGCCGAGACGTCGGACAAGGCCCTGGATGCCATCATGCAGAAGGTGACGCTCTCCACCGGCATCGTGCAGGCGGGCGAGCGCATCGTCGATCGGGGCGAGGTGGTGGACACCCGGACGTACAACATCCTCCGCTCGCTCAAGATCGTCCACGAGACCAAGTCCGGCGGCAAAACGCGCGACGGTGTCACCATGCTCGGCCAGGTCATCCTCATCCTCGGCATCATGGCTTGCTGCGCGCTCTACTTCCTGGCCTTCCGTCCCGAGCTCTACTTCAAGCGCAAGAACCGCCTCTTCATCCTCACCTGCATCCTCGTCCCCTGCATCCTCTCCGAAATTTGCGTGCGCTACGACCTGATGAACATCTACATCCTGCCCTTCGCCATCATCCCCATCGTCGTCCGCACCTTCTTCGACTCCCATTCGGCCCTCTTCACCCACCTCATCACGGCCCTCATCTGTTCCCTCGTGGCCCCCTTCCCACACGAGTT
>CALHPT010000224.1 GCA_938036405.1 uncultured Tannerella sp. | reverse complement strand
CGCCGCGTTTCGGGCTTCTTTTTTCAAATGAGCGACGGCAACGTTAGAGAGATTACCATAACACAGAGTTACAGTTTAATGATCAATAGAGAAATACAATATGAAAAAGGGATTAGTTATTCAAAGAGTCGGGATGAATAAGCTCGACAATGCACAGCACCTGCAACTGCATAGTTCGGTGTATGATATTGTAGGAGAGTTTGATGCGACCAAGATCGGTGTCCCAGAAGAAGCGAAGACAGACTGGAACGGCAGCCTCCATGTGGAGAAGGATTTGAACATAGAGACGACGGCCAGCGCAACGTCGAAGCTGCTCAAGAAAAAGAACGAGGCACGCACTCGGTTGGCACTGTTCATTTTTAGTCAGGTGCGCAGCTTTTTGCTGTCGCCGGAACAGGATGAGGCAGAAGCTGCCGAACGTCTCTACGTGGTGACGAAACGTTATGCAGGCATCCAGCAGGAATCGCAAGACAGGGAGACGGCACATATTGATGGCCTGGTGGAAGACTTGAAAAAGTCAGAACATACGGCAGACATGACCAAGCTGCGGCTGACTTCGCCACTCAACAAGCTGGAGAATCTCAACAAGGAGTTCGTGGAGCTGCATCTTCAGCGCACCAAGGAGCGTGCGGCGAAGAAGTTGCCGGCTACATCGAAGGTGAGAGCGGAGTCGGACGAGTATCTGGAGCGCATCTTGAAGTTATTGGAGTCCAACTACCTGTTTGGAAAGACTCCTATCGAGCCGGCAGTCATCGAGACGCTGGTCGGACGGATCAATCAGCGCATAAGTGAGGTCGAAGCATCGTATAAGCAGGGTCTGTCGCTGAAGAAGACCGCGGCGGACAAAAAGAAGAAGCCCGACGCACCGAAGAAGCCGAAGGATCCGAAAGATCCGAAGCCTAAAAAGCCGGGGAAGGACGACGGCAAGCCGGACATCCACCTCCCGGAGGAAGAGGGGCCCAAAAAACCGGACGCTCCGAAGAAGCCAGAAGGTGGAAGTGGCGGCACGGGCGGCGGTAGCGGGACTCCTGGCGGTGGCAGTGGCACGGGCAGCGGCGAGTCGCCCAAAAATCCGAAAGAGGGTGGCGGCGACAGCGGCGATCCGGACATCCATCTGCCCGAAGAGTGACCGTCCGGAACGAAAAATGAAGCTCTAACAACAAAAGGGTCAGGGACGCCGGCCAAATTGGCCGGCACCCCTGGTGCCTTGATTTTCTTTTCGTTTCCTTTTCCCCGTATCAAGGCAAGAAAAGGATGTAGGGGCCAGGGGGCAACGCCCCCTCTTTCTATGTAGTGTGCACTGGCCTGAAAAAAAATTCCCCTTCCCATCGTCCTGCACCCGCCCCTGTCGGGTCGTTTTGTGGGGCGTATGCGATACGCCCCTACGGGGGACATCAAAAAAGGGGCATCCTTCCTCCTATGAGGCTATTTCTGTTCGGATTGACGGGCTACTATCTCGGCGGCAGCCTCGAGCGCGGCGTACCATTCGGTTCCGAACTTGCTGATAAGAGGTTCGCGCAGGAAACGGTAGGCTGGTATGCCCAACCGTTCGCCCAAAATTTCTGCGGGACGACATACCTCCCACCGGTGAAGGTTGACGGCACGAAAGCGACGGTACTGCGTGACGCGAACAGGGTACAGTCGGCACGAGATAGGCTTCATAAACGTCGTGCGACCCTCTCGGAAGGCCTGTTCCAGGGCACAATGGCAGGTGCCATCCGGTGCATAACGCGTAAAAACACAATCCCGACCGTTAACAATCGACGTCACCTCGTCGCCATCAGCATCCAAGTACGAGACACCCTGTTGGCGGATCACCTCCCGGGCATCCTCCTTCAACTCATCCCACACCACGGGCAAGGCCAGCCGAAGCTGCTCCGCTTCACCCTCCTCCAGCGGCGCGCCCGACTCACCCTCAATGCAACAAGCCCCGCGACACTGGCTCAAGTCGCACATAAACCGTCGCTCGATCACATCGAGACTCACAATCGTATCTTCTATCTGAATCATATGGGGAAGGTACATCAAAAAACGGAAAACTAAAAACGAGAGGGTCGGGTACGTGGTAAATATTGTGGATATAAATAGGAGACATCTCCTGCCGGTAGGGTAGGGGCGTATTGCATACGCCCTCCAAGCGTCTCCGGAGGAGACGAAAGCCCTTCCGCCGAAGATGTATCTGTACGCCTGAAAAAATTTCCCCCTTCCCATCGTCATGCACCCGCCCCTGTCGGGTCGTTTGGAGGGCGTATGCTTTTGCGCCCTACGGGGGACATCAAAAAAGGCCCTTCTCATCATCCTGCACCCGCCCCTGTCGGGGCGTCTGGAGGGCGTATGCGATACGCCCCTACAGGGGACATCAAAAAAGAGAGATCTAACAACAAAAAAGCCGGGTACGCGCAGGAAGAATCCAGCTACGCACCCGGCATTTTTTACGTTCCGTCTGGGGCGATACGCTCTCTCGTTATCGGATGTTGGCGATCGAAATAATATCGGCAAACACACCCGCTGCAGTCACGTCGGCACCGGCGCCGTAGCCCTTGATAATCATCGGATACTCGTGATAACGCTCGGTGGAGATCATAATAATGTTGTTGCTTCCCTCCAATTCGTAGAAAGGATGGGTGCTACAAACCTCCTCTAAGCCAACCTCGCAGGCGCCGTCGGCCATACGAGCCACGAAGCGCAGACGCTTGTTTTCGGCGGCGAGTCGTTTGCGCTCGGATTCGAAATGCGCGTCGAGTTCGGGGATACGTGCCCAGAAATTTTCCGCCGACCCGTCGAAGAAGTCGGCTGGGATGAAGAGGCGTTGCTTCACGTCGGCTTGCTCGACCCTATAACCGGCCTCGCGAGCCAAAATGACGAGCTTGCGAACGACGTCTTTCCCGCTCAGGTCCACGCGCGGATCGGGTTCGGCGTATCCTGAATCGACAGCCAAGCGGATGGCGCGGCTCATGGGGACGTCAGCGTCGATGGTGTTGAAAATGTAGTTCAATGTGCCAGACAGTACGGCCTCGATACGAATCACATGGTCGCCGCTGTTGATCAAATCGTTGATTGTATGGATGATCGGCAGCCCGGCACCTACATTGGTCTCGAAAAGGAACTTCACATCGCGTCGGCGAGCCGTATCTTTGAGCAAACGATAATGATCATAGGCCGACGAAGGGGCTATTTTGTTGGCTGCAACGACGGAAATGTTCTTATCCAAGAGTGATTCGTAGATAGCAGCCACGTCCTCGTTCGAGGTACAGTCTACGAAGACGGAATTGAAGATATTCATCTGCAAAATTTCCTCTCTGAGCAAGGCGGGAGACGTCGGAACGCCCTCGGCCTTGAGCTCTTCCACGGCGGTGTCGGCATTCAGGCCCTCGCGACGGAACAACATCTTCCGAGAGTTGGCTACGCCGACAATGTTGAGCTTTAATCGGTTCTGCTTCTTCAGATTTTCCTGCTGGCCACGGATCTGTTCGAGCAAATTGCTTCCCACCGTGCCCACGCCAGCGATAAAGAGGTTGAGGACTTTGTATTCCGAGAGGAAGAAGGAGTCGTGAATCGAGTTGAGGGCCTTACGCAAGACTTCGGAGCGGATCACGAACGAGATGTTTGTCTCTGACGCACCTTGTGCGCAGGCTATGACGCTGATGCCAGCCCGTCCGAGGGTGCCGAAGAGGCGTCCTGCGATGCCGGGGGTGCGTTTCATATCCTCGCCGACGATAGCCACCGTGGCAAGGCCCTTTTCGGCGGTCACGTCGTTGATCTCACCTTGCGAACGCTCGAGCGAAAACTCTTTGTTGAGGGCTTCTACGGCGCGGTCAGCGTCTTCGTTGCGCACGCCGAAGGTGGTGTTGTTCTCCGAACTGGCTTGCGAGACCATGAAGACGCTTACACCGTTCTCAGCCAGGGTCTTGAAGATGCGGTGATTGACTCCAATCACGCCGACCATGCCGAGGCCTTGCACGGTGACGAGGCAAGTGTTGTCGATAGACGAGATGCCGGTGATGAGGGCCCTTTTGCCGTCCTTGCGACGGTATTCCTGCGTGATGAGCGTACCTGGCGCTTGGAGGTTAAAGGTGTTGCAGACGCGGATGGGGATATTTTTGTGATAGACAGGGTAAATCGTTGGCGGATAGATGACTTTCGCACCGAAATTACAAAGCTCCATGGCCTCGATGAAGGAGAGTTGGTCGATGACGTAGGCCGAATTGATCACGCGCGGGTCTGCCGTCATGAATCCATCTACGTCCGTCCAAATTTCGAGCTGTGATGCACCGAGTCGAGCCGCCAAAATAGACGCGGTATAGTCTGATCCGCCGCGACCAAGGTTCGTAATCTCGCCCGTGACGGCATCTGTGGAGATAAAGCCCGGCACGAGGGCCACGCGCGGCAACTTTTTGAATCGTTCACTGATCAGGCGGTCCGTGACCTCGAAGTCTACGATGTGTTTATCGAAACGGTCGACCGTTTTGATGAACTCGCACGAGTCGTAAAGCACTGCGCCGTCGATGATATGGGATATAATGAAGGAGGAGAGTCGCTCACCGTAGCTGACGATCGTATCGGAGGTCTTGCGAGAGAGGTCACGGATCAGGTAGACCCCTCGATAGATGTTTTCAAGCTCTCCGAGCGTCTCGCGAACGTGTCTTTTTACGCTTTCACGCGACACTTCGGGCACGATACCGTCTATCACCTCGTCGTGACGGCGCACAATCTCCGCGTATTCGGCTAAATAGGCCTCATTACCCTCAGAGGCTAATTTTGAGGCCAATAAAAGTCGGTCGGTAAGCCCGCCCAAGGCCGAAACAACCACTATAACCTCCTCGTCTACGGCTTCTACGATGCGTTTTACGTTCGCCAGCCCCTTGACAGACCCTACCGAGGTCCCTCCAAACTTCAATACTTTCATTTTATTCTATTCTTTGATCCGATGATGTGATACAATTCTTTGATTTGGCCGTTTTCCTATGCATTATGGGCACCGTTTGGGCTTGAATGTGGAAAAATAAACGGCAAAAGCGACCGCAAAGGTAAACTCCTGCGCCGATTGCTAATTGATGGCCCTCAAATGTGGATCGGATCGGTCGCCCGCGGCCAGTTTCTCGCCTCCATCCGCGGGGGATCCTCCAGCCGCGTCAAGTTTTGCGGTTCTATTCGGGTAGGGTCTGCCAGCTGTGTCAAGTTTTCCGGTTTTATCTGGGTAGGATCCTTCGCCTTTCCTAAGTTTTGCGGCTTCTTCTGTGTAGGATCTTCCAGCTGCGTCATTTTTTCTGGTTTTATTCAGGTAGGAAGTGCAGCCCGCGTCAAGTTTTTCGGTTTTATTCGGGTAGGATCTGCTGTCGGCCCCTACTTTCGTTCCCAATTCTTTCATGCGAGCCTCATTTTTGCCGCCCCATCCCCTTCCGACCGAGAAGCATCCCCTGTCCTGAATTTTTGAGGGTTATATTTTTTTCTCGCATGCCCTCTCGTATGAAAATAAAAAGCCCCCGAGCAAAAGGCATGCGCTGCCTTCAGCCCGAGGGCGAATAGTTTGCTTGTCGCAGGTTGCTATTCGTTCGTCAGATCTTGATGTAAATATTCCGCTTGTAGAGCATGTAGCCGATACACCAGCACGAACTGACAAGGAGTAGCGCGTATGCCAAAGATCCGGGGTAATCACCAAGCAT
>CALHPT010000223.1 GCA_938036405.1 uncultured Tannerella sp. | reverse complement strand
AGGTGGCGATCCGGCGGACGCCGCGCGGGACGTGGCTCCGACTGGCGTCGGCCTACATCCTGCTGCAGACGGTGCTCTACCTCGTGCTCTCGCGCTTCACGGACAGCCCCGTGCCCTGGGGCGACGCCTTCACGACGGCGCTAAGTATCCTGGCGATGTGGATGCTGGCGCAGAAATACATCGAGCAGTGGGGCGTCTGGATGGTGGTCAACGCCGTCTCGGCCGCGCTCTACTTCTGGAAGGGCATGACGCCGACGGCCATCACCTACGTGGTCTACACCATTGTGCCCATCTTCGGGTACATGCAGTGGCGGCGGATGATGGAAGCGAGCTAACGGCGAAAAACGGAAGGCTCCACATAAAGCCGGATACTGGCGGGGGAATGGCTCCCGACCTGTATCCGGCTTCGCTTTTTTCGGGTCATTCCCGCCTTTTTCCCCATTCGTTTTTAGCATTTAGCCCCCCGACGCCCTATGTTTGCCGCCCGAAAAAAAGGGATCCCCCTACCTATTTATATATGACCCCATCCGCCATCCGCCTCGCCCTGCCGCTACTCCTGCTGCTGACGATCATCACACCGCCCGCGCGGGCGCAAATCAACGAAGAGGTCTTCACGACCGACACCACCCGCCCATCGGACGACCTGCACCGGCTCTCGCTCGAGGTCGATAACCTTAGCTTTTTCCGCAACGCGGAGAGCGCCACCTTCGCCGCCAAGGGCTACACCCTGCCTGGCTTCCGGCTCCAGTTTCGTGCCGCCTACCGTCCGGCGGAGCGGGTAACGATCGAGGCCGGTCTGCACTCCCTCTGGTTCTGGGGGGCCAACCGATACCCCGCCTTTGCCTATAACGACATCGCCGTATGGCGGGGCGAATCGTCGCGCCGCCCTGTCCATCTGCTGCCCTTCTTCCGCGCCCGCGCCTCGCTCTCACCCCAAGTGGATATCATCCTGGGCAACCTCTACGGCGGCGCCAACCACCGCCTCATCGAGCCCCTCTACAACCCCGAGCTGAACCTCTCGGCCGACCCCGAGGCCGGTCTCCAGATCCTCTACCACCCGCGCCGCGCCCAGCTCGACGTCTGGCTCAACTGGGAGAGCTTCATCTATAAACTCGACACCCACCAGGAGGCCTTCACTTTCGGACTCTCCTCGCGCCTCCACCTCACTCCGCCCGACGCGCCGCTCCATCTCTACGCCCTGGCGCAGGGCCTGGCGCAGCATCGCGGCGGCGAGATAGACACCATCAGCGGCGATCAGGCCGTGCAGACGATGCTCAACGGTGCCCTCGGGGCGGGCCTCGAGTGGAACGTCCGGCTCGGCGCACTCCGCCGGCTGGCGCTCGAATACTCCCTCACGGGCTACTACCAGCACGCCGGCAACCTCTGGCCCGTCAAGCGGGGCCACGGCCGCTATCTGGACCTCCGCGCCGACCTCTCGCCCGCGTTCTACCTCCGCGCCGCCTACTGGCAGTGCGACAACTTCGTGTCGCTCTTCGGCCACCCCTACTTCGGCGTCATCTCCACCTACCTCGACGGCGCCGTCTACCGTCGCCCGCGCATGCTCCGCTTGGGGGCCGCATACACGCGCCACTTCAGCCGCGACTGTTCGCTGGGCATCGACTTCGACGCTTTCCATCGCCTCGCCTCGCCGATCACCGACCCCGCCGGCCGACACGATTTCGAGGGTCAGCGCCTCAGCTATTCCTTCGGCGTCTACCTCCGTTTTCATCCCACTTTCCCGCTCAAGTCAGCCGTTCGCTGACGTATTTTTCGTCGAAATAGCATCCCCGCTTGTCGGTCGATCCGATTCTCCTACATTCGCGGGCGGTCTGGTCGGCAAGAGAGCCACCCAAAGATTTTTTTCAGGCAGCCGCTGAGCGTATGCCGGTCTCTGGGGGAATCCCCCAAATGGTCCCAGCGTGCGTTTAGGT
>CALHPT010000222.1 GCA_938036405.1 uncultured Tannerella sp. | reverse complement strand
AATATAAGTTCGATGACTCCCGCTCGTGGGGTCCGAAGATTGCCGACTTGGCCAACGACCCGAAGTATGGTGGCAACACGGACAATGCCTACACCAAAGAGGCCGGGAAGAAGCCAGGGCAGTACTACGTGACGCAACGTGCACGTGCGGGTCTCGATCCGTGGGCTACGCCGCAGACGTATGACAACGCCAAGCAGTTCTTCAACACGGGCGTGACATGGAACAACTCCGTCAATGTGGCTCAAAATATGGATAAGGGCAGCTACTCGTTCTCGCTGGGTAACACTACGGCAGAAGGTATTGTGCCCTCCACCGGCCTCCTTCGCTACAATGCTAAACTGACGGCACAGGCCACCCTGAGCAACCACTGGACGACGGGCTTCAGCGGCAACTTCGCCACCTCCAAGATCAAGAAGCAGACGGGTGCCAACAACGGTATCATCGCCACAGTCTACGGTGTGCCCGCCAGCTACGACTTCAAGGGCATTCCGAACCACATACAGGGCGACCCCTACACGCAGAACACGTATCGCGGTACGGGCGGCTTCGACGGAGCCTACTGGGCTGTGGAGCATAACTCCTTCATGGAGCGTTCGCAGCGCTTCTTCGGCAACGCCTACACGCAGTACGCTACGAACTTTGGCGACAGCCACAAGGTGACCGCTAAGTATCAGCTCGGCGTCGACGCCTACACCACGAACTACACCGACATCTGGGGCTATGGCCACTCCAATGGTCGCGGAGAGATCGAGGAGCAGAGCGTGACGAGCAACGAGTTGAACTCACTGCTCACCTTCACTTGGGCTTGGGCGATCAATGACAATATGAACTTGGATGTGCTCTACGGCAACGAGTTCGTGCAGACGGCCAACAAGTACAAGGACAACAAGGGCAGCAACTTCAACTTCCCAGGCTGGGATCACATGAGCAACGCCACGGTGTACACCTCATCCGGCACCTTCCATCGCACCCGTACGGTCGGCAACTTCGCCAGTGCCTCGTGGGCTTATCGCAACATGCTCTACCTGAGCGGTACGATCCGTAACGACGTCGTGTCGAACATGCCGCGCAACAACCGTTCGTTCACCTATCCGTCCGTTTCGCTCGGCTTCATCTTTACCGAGCTCGACGCACTGAAGAACAACTTCTTGACCTACGGTAAGCTGCGCGCCTCCTACGCTGAAGTTGGACAGGCGGGCACGTATTACGCTTCTTATTATACGGTACCAGAATACGGCGGCGGTTTCTACAACGGCACCCCGCTGCAATACCCGATCGGCTCGGTGATGGCTTACACACCGTCGTATCGTATCTATGACCCGAACCTCAGGCCGCAGAACACGAAGTCGTACGAGATCGGCCTCGACCTCTCGTTCTTCAACGACCTCGTTTCGCTGAACTACACCTACTCCCGCCAGAACGTCAAGGATCAGATCTTCGATGTGCCCCTGGCCGCTTCCACGGGATACGAGAAGCTCAGGACAAACGGCGGATCGGTGCACACCAATGCACACGAGATTACGTTGAACATCGCCCCCATCCGTCGCAAGAACATCCATTGGGAGGTGGGCGTGAACTTCACCAAGCTCGACAACTATGTCGACGAGCTGGCCCCAGGCGTGGAAAGCATCATGCTCGGCGGCTTCGTCAATCCGCAAGTGCGCCTGAGCAAGGGCGATAAGTTCCCCGTGCTCTATGGTACGAGCTTCTTGCGCAACAAGAATGGAGACATCGTGGTGGATAAAAACGGTTTGCCAATAGCTGGCGAAAACAAAGTGCTGGGTACAGCCGCTCCCGACTTCCGCATGGGCTTCAACACCACGCTGGAGCTCTTCAAGTTCCGCCTCTCAGCCGTCTTCGACTGGAAGCAGGGCGGATCGATGTATGCCGGTACGGCTTACATGCTTGACTTCTACGGCGTGTCGCAGCGTTCGGCCGACTTCCGCAAAAAGACGGACTTCCTCTTCGAACGCCCTGCCGTGAAGAAACTGGCCGATGACAGCTATGCCCCGAACGACATCAAGATCAAGGGCGAAAACGCTTTCGACTACTTCAATGCCCTGTCACGCATCTCGGAAGCGGGCGTCTACAAATCCTCGTTCCTGAAGCTGCGCGAGATCTCGCTGAGCTACCCGGTTTACAACAAACCGTTCTTGAGTGTGACGGCTAACGTCTTCCTGCGCAACGTGCTCCTTTGGTCGGAGATGAACAACGGTATCGACCCCGAGTCCACGCAGGGTAACAACAACATGGCCGGATCCTTCGAGCGCTTCTCCCTGCCGGGTGCGCGCAGTTACGGCTTCGGCTTATCAGTCAAATTCTAATCACCACATAGAGATGAAAGCAATCAACAGCAATATCTGGAAGCGCATCTTGTTTCTCGCCTTAGGCTTCACGGCCCTGGCCTCATGCTCGGAAGATGCGATGGATCGGGTCAACGAAGACAACGATCACACCACGAGCGCACCCGCCAAATTCGTCCTGGCGGACGTCATCACCTCCACCGCCTTCAGCAACATCGGCGGCGATCTGAACACCTACTTCTCCGTCTACACGGAGCACACCGTGGGTGTGGACAACCAGCTCTACAACGCCGAGATCCGTAACGGCGAGCCCTCCGTATCCTCCACCTTCAACAACGTTTGGGGGAACCTATACTCCACGCTGAAGAACGCACGCATTGTGATACTTACGGCATCGGACGAAGTAGCGGCTAACTACACCACCCGCGGCATTGCCGAGGTGCTGACTGCCATCAACAGCGCCCTCATCACCGACGCTTTTGGCGACACGCCTTATTCGCAGGCGGCCCTGCCTCAGCTCAAGGACGGCAAGCCGCAATACATGGCGCCGAATATGGACACGCAGGAGGCCATCTATCAGGCCATCATGAAGTCGCTCGACGACGCCATCGTCGACCTGCCCAAGGGTGACGCCAAGGACAAGGTCGGATCGTACGACTTTATCTACAAGGGCGACGGCGCCAAGTGGATCAAGCTGGCCTACGGACTCAAGGCGCGCTACACGATGCGCCTCCTGGCCCGCTCGAAGAATCGCGAGGCCGACCTCCAGAAGGTGCTCGAGTACGTCGACAAATCGTTTAAGAGCATCGACGATCAGGCCGCCTACGCCATCTACGATGCCAACAACCTCAACCCGCTCTTCGGCTTCCAGTGGAGCCGTGACGGACTGGCCGCCAGCAAGAGCTACAGCGACAAGCTCATCGAGCGTAAAGACCCGCGCCTGCGCCGCTTCTTCTGCATCGGGCAGGACCACCTGCCGAAAGGCTCGAAGCGCGTCACGATACAGATCAAGGGCGCCGATGACCCGGCCTTCCTCATGGCTGAGAATGGCACCGCCACCTCGATCAAGTATCACTACAACTCGCCCATCTTCTTCTACGCCCAGCTCTGCCCCACACTGCTGATGAGCTACCACGAACTGCTCTTCCTCAAGGCCGAAGCCCTGGCCCGCCTGAACAAGAAGGCCGAGGCCGAAGCGGCGCTGAAGGAAGCCGTCGTGGCCGCCATCGCCAACGCCGAGATGGGTCTGCAAGGCGCCTTCAAAGCGCCCACCGTGGCCGGTTACGGCGGCATCGAGGAGACCACCGAGGCCATCACCGAGAAGGAAGCCGAGGAGTATTTCGACAAGAACGTGAAGCCGCTCTTCACCGCCAACCCGCTGCGTGAGGTGATGATCCAGAAGTACCTCGCCATGCTGGGCGCCTTTGGCGAATCCACCGAGTGCTACAACGACATCCGCCGCATGAAGGCCCTGAAGGAAGACTTCGTCAAGCTCTCCAACCCCAAGCCCTTCCCGCTGCGTGCGCCCTACGGCGACTCCGACGTCTTGGCCAACCCGAAGGTGAAAGAGGCCTACGGCAACGGTCAGTACGTCTACAGCGACCCCGTCTGGTGGGCCGGCGGTAACCGTTGATCGAAGAGCCGATCGCTAATATGTAATGATGCCGGGTGCGTGCGTAGGCCTTGCCTTCCATGTGCCCGGCTATTATTTTTAGATCCCCGTCTATATTTGCCCGGCGTAAAGAGAGGACATGCGTAGAGACGATGAAATCTCCGATCCATCTGAGCACCTATTTTTCGGGTACACTCCCATCCCCCGAGGGGATAGGAGCTAATTTCAGGATAACATCCCCATCCCCTCAGGGGATAGACCGTAATTTCAGAATGACGCCCC
>CALHPT010000221.1 GCA_938036405.1 uncultured Tannerella sp. | reverse complement strand
TACACACGATAGATATTATACTTAGTCATAGTGTATGAATATAAAACACGATGGGAAATATGCTCATACAGTATGTATATGATAAAAATACGTTCGGTGTAAAACTTAGACATCATATATAAGTCAGTATGATGAACGAATGGATGAGTTTACACTAAGTAGAAGCCTATTAGATAACAGATTGTGCAGCCATACATGGTGGCTATATGAGAAATAGGACTGATCCTATTACCTCATAAAGTGTATATATGTGACTGATAAAGGAGAGGGAGGTTATACTCTATTGTATCTTTACGCCGTAAAACTATTGGGAGGTAATTCATGGACGATGAGAAAATCTATTTGCCGGATGCCGTACAGATTGATGTGGATGGCATTTCGCATTTCAGCTCGAACGAACACACCGGGATGCATGAGGAATTGTGCAGACTGGTGGCGGAGGCGGGAGAGGAATTGCTGCTATTGCCTAAGGGATTGATGGCACGATGGGAGGCGGCGCTCAAATCGGAGATGGGCCATGTGAAAGGCAGGCGGAAGTCGGAACTGACCAAACAGCTGAGGGAGTTGGATCGCGAGCGGGTGAAAATGCTTGTCAACCTGTTCGGGGTGATCCGTGGAAACCACCATTCGCCGATTGAAGCGCAACGGAAGGCCTCCGAACGGCTGGCCCTGAAACTGGGTCGATTTAGGCGCACACGACGGTCGATGTCAGGGCCGCTGCGGTCGGTCGACATTGAAAGCATCGAGCTTCACCTCAAAGAATTGGCGGCTGACGTGGTGACGCTCGGGCTCAAGGAGACGGCCGATCGGCTGCATGAGTTGAACGAGCGTTACCAGGCGATGACCAGGCAACGAACCGACGAGGCGCTGGCGCAAAAACGGCGGCCCATGGCTGAGCTGCGCCCACTGACGGACGAGGTGTACGCCATGGTGCGCCGGTATGTGGAGGCCAGTTATCTCTTTGCGAAAACGGACGCGGATCGGGCCAAAATCTATCAGCTGGTTATGACGATGAATCGCGTGACGGCCGAGCGCCGCGCGGGGTTCCGGGAGAGCCAGACGAAGCGGCGGCAGGCCAGGTTAGCGCGCCAAAAGACAGCCATGGAGGAGCAGGCGTGAGGACGATTTACGACGCGACCGAGCGGGTCGATGGGCGCAAGTTGGCCGCTACGGTGGGATTTTTTGACGGTGTGCACGCAGGTCATCGATCGCTCATTGCGCAGCTTCGGCAGGTGGCTGCGGAGCGCGGATTGGCGCCGGCGGTCTTCACCTTTCCGGTGCATCCGCGACGCGTGTTGCAGGCGGATTATCGCCCGCAACTACTGGATGCCTTCGAGGAAAAGCTGGCGCGGATCGGGGAGACGGGCGTGGATTATTGCGCTGTACTGGACTTTACGCCTGCGCTGGCACGGCTGACGGCGCGCGAGTTCATCGAACGATTAGCAGCAGAGTGGGGCGTCAGCACGCTGGTCGTGGGCTACGATCACCGCTTCGGGCGCGATCGCGCGGAGGGTTTTGAGGAGTACGTGGCGCACGGGCGCGCAGTGGGTATGGAAGTCGTACGCGGCGTGCCTTATCTACTCGAGGACGGGACAGCGGTCAGTTCGTCACGGATTCGGGCGCTGCTCACTGAGTGCCAGGTGGAAGAGGCTACGCGGATGCTGACCGTTCCGTACCGCTTGCGTGGGCACGTGGTCGGCGGGCAGCGGATCGGGCGAACGATGGGCTTCCCGACTGCCAACCTGTCCGTTGACGAGCCGCTGAAAGTGTTGCCAGGCGACGGCGTGTATGCCGTCCGGGTGCGACTGCATGGCATGGCCTACCGGGGAATGCTCTCGATCGGCAACCGGCCTACGATCGGCGATCGGCCGACAACGGTGGAGGTGCACCTGCTTGGTTTCTCGGGCGACGTGTACGGCGAGGCGCTCGAGGTGGAGTTCATCCGCCACCTGCGGAGCAACCGTCGCTTTGACAGTTTAGACGCGCTGCGCGAACAGCTGGAACGCGACCGCGAGACGGTGGCCGACCTGCCGATCGACGGCATCGGGGAGGTCAGGGGGTGCTAAAAAAGATCTTAGCGACAGTCGGTACGCGGTATGTAATCGCGGCGCTGAACTTGGCGCTGATGCTCATTAACAGCCGCGTGCTAGGGCGTCACGATATGGGCGTGGCGGGCGTGGTGTTCGCGTCGGCCAATGTGGCAGTGATGTTTGCCAGTGTGTTGTGTGGGAACACGATCGTGTACTTCATGCCTTCGAAACGGCTCAGCGTAGTCGTCAGTGCGGCTTACGCGTGGGCGCTGGTGGGATCGGGTATGGCGTGCGGGGCAATGGCCGCTGTAGGTATGCTGCCGACGGGGCTTGGCAGGGTTGTCTTTGGGTTAGCGGTGTTGCTATCGTTAGTCAATGTACACCTGCGCGTACTGCTCGGGTGGGATCGGATCCGGGCCTTCAATGCCGTGTTTCTCGTTCAAGGCGCGGGACTCTTTTTCGTGTTACTCGGACTCTATTACGTGGCAGGGCTGAAGAATCTGGGAGGATATATGCGGGGGCTTTTCCTGACAAACTTGACCGCATGGGCGGTGAGCCTCGTGATCCTGCTGCGGAGCGTAAAGTGGCCGACGGGCCGCATGGATGTCAAGTCGTGGCTGCGCGACACGGGCGAGATGTTCCGCTACGGCCTATGGAGCAGTGTAGACAATTTGGCCGAGAACCTTTCCGCACGGCTGAACTACTTCTTCCTACAACGCTTCGGCGGCTACGGAAGCGTGGGCCTGCTGGACGTGGGGACGCGCGTCTCGGAAAGCCTGTGGCACGTCAGCCACGGGGTGAGCTTCATTGCCTACAGCGAGATCACGCGGACCACGGAAGCGGAACGCCGTCGGCTGACGGCGGTGCGGCTGCTGGGACCGACGATGGTCGTGCTGGCGGTGGCGATGGGCGCGGTGTTGTGCATCCCGGAATGGGTGTACACAGAGGTACTGTTCACGCGGGAGTTTGCGGGCATACGCGACGTCATCACGGGGCTGTCGGTGGGCATCGTGGCCTTCGGGGGGAACCGGATCCTGAGCCATTACTTTATCGGCACGGGGCGGGTGCGAGTGAGCGCGGCCTGCTCGTTGGTGGGATTGGTCGTGCTGTGCGTGGCGGCTGCGGTACTGGTGCCACGATGGGGCGTGACGGGCGCGGCAGTGGCGTCGAGTGTAGCGTACTCCGGTATGCTGACGTTTTCGGTCGTGATGTTCCTCAGAGTCACGGGGACGAAAGCGGTGGAATTGCTGCCCAACCCCGTTTCTATCGTCAAGCAGATCCGCGCACGTAGGCAGGGCTGACGGCCTGGCCCATTTTTCGCTATTCGCTCTTGGTTATTCGTTATTCAATTGCTTATGGCTGAAGCCAAACAAATCCAAGCGTTAGAGCAGGAGCGCATACCTCGCCTGCTATTCCATTATGCCGTGCCCGCAGTGGTGGGAACGGTAGTCAATTCGTTGTACAACATTGTGGACCGGATCTTCATCGGTCAAGGGGTGAGCGAGTATGCGCTCTCCGGGCTGGCGATCACGTTCCCGATCCTCATCTTCCTGCAAGCCTTCGGCATGCTGGTCGGCGCCGGTGCGTCCGTGCGCGTGTCGATCCTGCTCGGGCAACGCGACACACCGCGGGCAGAACAGACACTCGCCAATGCGGTCTACCTCACGCTCGTCACGCAGATTCTTACCATCATCCCTTGCTACATCTATATGGAGCCGCTGCTGCGACTCTTCGGCGCCAGCGACCGCACGTTGCCCTACGCCATGGAATACCTGCAGATCGTCATCCCGGCCAACGTCTTCGCCGCCTTCAGCTTCGGCTACAACGCCATCATGCGCGCCTCGGGCTACCCGCGCAAGGCCATGACAACGATGCTCCTCAGCGCGCTGATCAATGTGGTGCTGGACTATGTCTTTATCTATCCGATGGGCATGGGCATCCGCGGCGCAGCCATCGCCACAGCCATTGCGATGATCATCTGTGCTGCGTACGTCCTGTCGCACTTCTTCCTGCCGAGCAGCATCGTGCGGTTCCGTCGGACAGCCTTCCGTCCGTCGTGGGCAATCATGCGCGCCATCACGGCCATCGGCGTCGCACCCTTCGCCATGCAGCTTACGGGCAGCGCGGTGAACGTCATCATGAACCGCTCGTTCGTGGCTTATGGCACGACGCCCGAGGAGTCCGACCTGGCCATCGGTGCCTTCGGGATCATCAGCAGTTACGCCATGCTGATCGTCATGCTGATCCTCGGTGTGGCGCAGGGCATGCAGCCCATTGTGGGCTTCAATTACGGTGCGCGCCACATGCACCGCGTGCGCATGACCTACGCCTACAGTGCGGGCACGAATCTCTTCTTCAGCCTTGTCGGCTTTGCCGTAGCCGAACTGGATCCCCGTGCCATCGTCAGCCTCTTCACCATCAGCGAACCCTTGATTGCGCTTTGCACGACGGCCTTGCGCATCGGTATCATCGGCGTATCACTCATCGGATTTCAGATCACCACCACACAACTCTTCCAAAGCATCGGCCGCAGTCGTCTGGCCATCTTCCTCAGCCTGACACGCCAGCTACTCTTCCTCATCCCCGCGCTGCTGATCATCCCTCGTTTCCTTGGCCTCAACGGCGTATGGTGGAGCCTGCCAGTCAGCGACCTGGCGTCTGTCGGCGTGGCTGTGGTGCTGATCATCAGTCAGCGGAAGCTGTTCGAAGGGGCGGAGGGGGCCAGGGCCGACGTCTCATCGCCCAAGGTATAATCCCCTGCGGGCACGCAGCCCGCATAACGACTTCTCACGACAAGGCGACCGCAAAGGCCTCCCATCCTGCTGAAGCTTTAGCCTCATAACTACCCAGGAGGAGCTAGGGACAACCGCATCAAAAACAGGCTTCCCCACTATTAGCCCCATCTCATTCTTGTACCTGGCAATCTTCCCCGGGGCGTCAGGGACGCCAGCCAAGTTTGGCCGGGCACATCAAACATCTTTTGTACCCGGCCAAACTTCCTCGGCCTCGGTAGAGGCCTGCGCGGCCCCAATTACGGGCGTGTTTTGCTCCGCGCAGCGTGCGCGGCCCCAATTACGGGCGTGTTTTGCTCCGCGCAGTGTGCGCGGCCCCAATTACGGGCGTGTTTTGCTCCGCGCAGCGTGCGCGGACTCAATTACGGGCGTGTTTGGGTTACCTACCCGGGGGCTATCCCCCATGTTCCAGACGCCATGACTTGTTGCGCGGGTGATGCTCGATGATCTCGCGGCGGAGCGATTCGCGGTCGAGGTGCGTATAGATCTCGGTGGCAGTGATCGTCTCGTGCCCCAGCATCATCTGAATACCGCGGAGGTCGGCGCCGCCCTCAAGCAGGTGCGTCGCGAAGGAATGGCGGAAGGTGTGGGGGCTGATGGTCTTCGTGATACCGGCCAGCGCGGCGTGCTCCTTGACGATCTTAAAGACCATGACGCGAGATAGCGATCGACCGTGAGGATTGACAAAGAGAATGTCCTCGAACCCCTTGGCTGAAGCGATGGAGAGTCGGTCGGGCAGGTAGTGACGGATCTCGTCGAGGGCCTTCCGTGAGATCGGCACCAAGCGCTGCTTGCTGCCCTTGCCAAGGACTCGGATATAGCCCTCGTCGAAGTGAATGTCAGGGTAACGCAGTCCGATCAGCTCCGAGACACGCAGTCCGCAGCTGTAGAGCACTTCAATCATGGCACGGTTACGTCGGCCGGCGGGCGTGGAGACGTCGATCGTGGCCAGGATACGGTCGATCTCACCAACGGTCAAGACTTCAGGCAGTCGTCGGCCGATCCGGGGCGATTCGAGCAGCTGCGTCGGGTCGCTTTTGAGATAGCCTTCGAGGACGAGGTAGCGATAAAACGAACGGATGCCAGAGATGATGCGTGCCTGCGAGCGAGGCGAGATGCCAGCATCGTAGAGTTGCGCGACGAACTGCTGCAAGTCGGCATAGGTGATCTCCAACACCGGCCGCCCCTCGACAGCCACGAAGCGGAAGAGCTTGTTCAGGTCGTCCGTATAGGCTTCCACGGTGTTTTTTGATAGCCCGCGCTCGAGGCGGAGGTAAATCTCATACATCTTGACCGGATCGTTGACCGGCATCTCTTTTTTGCTCATCGTCTATGTGTCGTTATCAGCCTACGATGGAGATTCTTCGTAAGGAAGGCTTGGGCCACGCGTTGGGGCATGCGGCCGCCGTTTTCTCACGTCTCCTTACTTTTGTGCGTCTCCAAAAGGCGACAAATATTAGAAGGAAATGAAGAAGATACTGATCATCAACGGGCCAAACCTGAACCTGCTGGGCCGACGCGAGCCGAACGTGTACGGGAATACAACGTTTGAATCTTATTTCAACCGACTCCAGGCAGATTATCCGCAGTACGCGCTCACCTCCTACCAAAGCAACATCGAGGGTGAACTGATCAACAAGATCCACGAGGCAGGCTTCTCGTGCGACGGTATCGTGCTCAATGCCGGCGCCTATACCCACACCTCTATCGCATTGCACGACGCTATCCGCTCCGTCACCGCGCCGGTTATCGAAGTGCACATCTCCAACGTCTACACGCGCGAGGCCTTTCGCCATCACTCCTGCTTGGCCGCCGCCTGTCGCGGGGTCATTGCAGGATTTGGGATGGAGTCGTACCGATTGGCCTTGGAGGCTTTCAGGTGAGGCTTGGGAGAGCGACAGTTTGACTCGCTCACCCGGCCATGCTCGGGATCGATTGCCCCCCAACTGCGCTCCCTTTCCCTTGGCCTTAGAAGCCTTGCTCTCCTTCCGCACTCCGGACCCTCAGGCCATGGCCTCGCACTGACGCATCCGCGAACCCTCTCCGGTTCCCTCTCCCTACAGCTTACTGCTCATAACCACTTATAACACCCCCAAACAATGAAGCATACCAAAATAGTAGCCACGATCTCGGACCAGCGTTGCGAGGTCGATTTTATCCGCTCACTTTACGAAGCGGGTATGAACGTAGTACGCCTCAACACGGCGCACATGAATGAGGAAGGTCTGCACCGCGTCGTATCGAACGTGCGCATGGTGTCCGGACGCATCGGCATCCTCATCGACACCAAGGGCCCCGAGGTGCGTACCACGGTCCTAGAGGG
>CALHPT010000220.1 GCA_938036405.1 uncultured Tannerella sp. | reverse complement strand
GACAATTCGTTCGCTACGTAAGTTTAAAATATCTAACGCTGCCGCATTGATAATTTTGGAAACTGCGTAAATGGCAATTAAATCTGTCGTGGCATCTGTATCAAGCAGCACATATCCGTTTGTTGGAAATGCACTTTTGACCATTGCATTTTGTTCATAGGTCAATCCAAACGTAGTTATTCTGTAATCCGGAGCAGATATGTATTCTCCATTTGGTGCAAGGATTTCTTTCATAAATTATCACCTACGATTCATTTTTCAGAATTATATCATAGCGGCACGACAACATGGTGGCGCATACACAAATTTTTGGAAGTGACACAGTGAAATTAGCCTTATAGAGAGTATGAAAGTTTTTCTGTAAAAACGGAATAAGAAATACCTTCAGGGCTCCTGTGATATACACTAATCACAGGAGTCCTTTACTATGACAAAAAGAGAAAAGAAACCCATCCACAAAGTCGTGATGACCGAAGGCAAACGCCAGATCATCCAGCAACTCCTACAGGAATACGACATTGAGACTGCCGAGGATATCCATGATGCTCTCAAAGACCTGCTCGGCGGCACCATCAAGGAGATGATGGAAGCCGAGATGGATGACTACCGTAACGGCTACAAGGAAAAGACTGTCAACTCCAGCTACGGTTCTATGCGAATCGACGTCCCGCAGGACCGCAAGTCCACGTTTGAGCCTAAAGTCTTAAAGAAGCGGCAGAAAGACATTTCTGACATCGATCAGAAGATCATCTCCATGTATGCCAAGGGGATGACCACCCGCCAGATCTCTGACACGCTCATGGATATCTATGGTTTTGAGGCCTCTGAGGGATTCATATCGGATGTGACGGATAAGATCCTGCCCCCATCCTCTACATCGATGCAATCCACTACTCCGTTCGGGATAATGGGATCATTCGGAAGATGGCGGCTTACGTCATCCTCGGGATCAGCTGCGAAGGAAAGAAAGATGTCCTGACGATCGAGGTCGGCGATAACGAGAGTGCTAAGTACTGGCTGGCCGTCCTCAACAGCCTTAAGAACCGTGGGGTTAAGGATATCCTGATTATCTGCGCTGACGGGCTGACTGGGATCCGCGAGGCGATCCAGACGGCTTTCCCGAAGACAGAATATCAGCGCTGCATCGTCCACCAGGTCCGGAACACGTTAAAATACGTGTCAGACAAAGACCGCAAGGCCTTCGCCAATGACCTTAAAACGATCTATAATGCTCCCAACGAGGAACAGGAGCGCGCCAACCGGGACCGGATCACAGAGAAGTGGTCGGAGAAATATCCGAACGCCATGAAACGCTGGGAACGCGACTGGGATGTCATCACTCCGATCTTCAAGTTTTCCGCAAATGTGAGAACCGTCATCTACACGACGAACGCGATCGAGAGTCTGAACGCCACATACCGCAAGCTGAATCGTCAGAGAAGCGTTTTCCCCAGTGCCCAGGCTCTTCTGAAGGCCCTGTATCTGGCCACCTTTGAAGCTACGAAAAAATGGAGCATGACAATCCGGAACTGGGGGCAGGTTTACGGCGAGCTGTCGATCATGTACGAAGACCGGCTTCCCGAATGACACGATAAACAGCCGAAACGGGCGGATTTCTCCGTCCGCTGTAGACATGTCAACCTGTATCCGTTATAAAATAAGCAACCGTCTGAAGGTCGATAACGCTGCTTTTTGTAAGCCCTCAGACATAAATCCTATCACAGGAAATCCTATTTACAGAGATTCCTTCACACACTCAATCAGTTATTTGTCAGCTGATATCAGCTTTACCTGCCGAACAGGGAGCAGCTGGAAAGTGAGATCAACCGCATTTTAGAGCAAAATCAGCAATGAAAATTAGGAACATAAAAAATCAGAATTTATATTAAGAGTAATCATGAATGTAAGAAGGAGAATTTTTGGATATCTGCTGACCGGGTGGGGTGTCTTCTGTTTATGCCTGTTCATTGCAGAGCGGGTGACCGGGCAGGTCGTTCTGATAAGGTCAGTCAGACTGAATCTGGATGATTTTCTGTTCATCCTGCTAAGTCTTCTCTGTGTCGGTGCAGTTTCCTTTTTGATTCGTACATGGTGCAAAACGGTACGGAAGTCGGTAAAAGCATTGCTGGTCTGCGGCTGGATCGGGGTTATCTCCGGACTGCTGTTGGGGAGTCTGATCTGGTTGGGACGTCATGCAGTTACGACCTGGCACGAATTCGATTCACCGGATCAGCAGTATTCGCTGGTCGCGGGAGAGTCTACATTTCTGCTCCTCGGCAATATCCGGCTTTATGAACGGACTTCACCGATATTCATCAGGGAGCTTGATGCCACCCTGTTCCCAGATGACGGCTTTGCTGCCATTGCAAGAGGTGCATATGAGATCTCCTGGGTAGGGGATGTGGTAACGTTGTCTGTCGATCAGAATTATGATGACCTGTGGGAGAGTGTGAAATTGGATATGGCAGATGACGGTAAAGTGCTGGCTTCATATAGCTATTATCCGGATGGCAGGCCTGACTGGTGGGATGAGCAGGAAAAAACCTCTGGAAATGAGGAAACAGAATCTGGATCAGCTGATGCTGAACAGGCAGATGAATATTCTGATGAAGGAGAGCTGCAGATTATTAACGGCCTGCTGGCTGTAGCACGTACAGTTGGTGATGCAGCTGTAGATGAGGCGAATGTCACATATACCGCGAAAGGGACGCCGGAGTTCGTGATTTCATCAGATTCGGAGGCGTATACCTATATCCTGTATGATCGCGAATCCACGAATGGGAAATGTGCACTGTATGTACTCTATCAGTCAGCAACGGATAAGGAGGGAGATTTAGATCCGCAGATCATGGAGATGTACGCATATGAATACGCCAGTGGCAAAGTCATCATGGCAGGCAGACATGCCTGGAGTGATGTAGGTACAGATGAATACCGTGAAGCGACGGGAGAATAAAAAAATCCCAGTTTGTCGGAAGAAAACTGAATATGCTTTTACTGAGATCTCGCACCAGAAAAGGTTCGGGATCTTTTTTTGCCTAGAAGGGGAGTGTGTGAAGAAATCTCTGTAAATAGGATTTCCTGTGTATTGACACTATCTGGCACTCGGCGATGATCGTGTGCCTTTTTTCGTTTGTCGGGTAAAAAGTCTCCCAAAGCAATTGGTTTTCTCCCAAAACGTTGATATAATTGGGAGTAAATAAAAGCGATTGGGAGAAAGAAAAAGACAAAAGACAATTAGAAAATTTGATTACTCCATATTAAAAGATAGAACATGGGATAATGGAATACTGTCATAAGTCTCACAGATACAGGAGTATAAAGGCAAGCAGGAATTATTTACAAGGCAAAAGCCGAGGGAGCTTAAACGTCTTATTGAGATAGCCAGGATACAGAGTACGGAAAGCTCTAACCGTATTGAAGGGATTGTAACAACCAATCCAAGGTTAAAACAGCTTATGGACGATAAGACCACGCCAAGAAATCGTGATGAAGAGGAAATTCTCGGCTGTCGAAATGTTTTAGCTTTGGTGCATGAAGATTATAATGCCATACCGGCAGGGAGCGATGATGGCATGTCCGAGTCTCGGAAGCTCCTCTGTGGAATCAGCCCTAAAAAAACTGGTCGAGGATGGAACCCTTACACGATTGGGAGCAGGAAGAAAAACGCACTATGTCCGATCGGATGCTGCCATCTGAAATAGAAATATAAGAGGCGGTCAAGGGTTTATCGGGCTCTGATAACTTTGAAGTTGTAGAGGTGATACGGTGTTATTTCACATTTTTAATTCTCAGGAGGAACGAAGGAACTATGGTGGTTCTGCATTCGTTGAAATACAATTTTGTAAGTTGCCAAGTGGAACTGCCACAGATAGATTAGTTGCAGTCGATAGTATAAATAACTGGCAAGATGATTCTTTGTATATAGATGACGAAAATGTATTTTACAAAGAATACAGTAGTGTTTTTGATTGTGGTATATATAACAATTTGAAATGCGGAACGGTAGATATATACGGAATCAACTACTATGCACCAGCTTTAATAGATTCTGTTATAGAAAGACTTCGTAGAGAAAAACCGGTAGATTATGAAGTATTGATAGAATGGCTGATTAAGTCAAGAAGATATAACGGATTCTACATTTTAGGGTTATAAACAACTTCCGGCTTGCAGAGGCGGAAGGTTTGAATATTTATAGATGTTATCACTGGTTGACAAATTGCCAATAGTAGTTGGTTGCCTATAAAATGTAGATTTCCAAAGCGGTTTTGTGGATAGTTTCTAAATACAAAAAAATTG
>CALHPT010000219.1 GCA_938036405.1 uncultured Tannerella sp. | reverse complement strand
GGAATGTAATCAAACACCGCGGTTGGTAATCGTAATCATGATGGAATGCAATAAAACACCGCGGTTGGTGATTGCATTCCATTAGGATTGTAATAAAACACAACGGTAAAACATTATAATCCTTATGGAATAAGAAAAAACACGGTGGTGATTTATTTGTAACGTAATGAAATAAGAAAAACTACACTTGTGCTTTTTCTATTTCACGATGGAATAAGAAGAAAAACCGACGACGGAAAGCTCCCGTAGAAGTATTTGGAATGTCCGGACGGAGACGGAAAGGCGCCGCAGACGTGAGGAAGAGCGCGGACGGACGACGGTCGTTCGAGCGCCATATATACGTATAGCGCGGGACGGCGGCGAGGGCCAGCAGGCGCGGCTATCTTTGCGGCATGAGTCAGCCACTTGCAGAACGATTGAGACCGAAGACGCTCGATGAGTACATCGGGCAACGCCACCTGACGGGGCCCACGGCGGCGCTCCGCCGCATGATCGAGGCCGGACGTGTGCCGTCATTCATCCTTTGGGGGCCGCCCGGGGTGGGCAAAACGACGCTTGCGCGCATCGTGGCGTCGCGGCTGGAGGCGCCGTTTTATACCCTGAGCGCCGTCAGCTCGGGGGTGAAGGAGGTGCGCGAGGTGATCGACCGGGCGCGTAACCAGCCGCTGTTTCGGACGGGGACGGTCGCGCCCATCCTCTTCATCGACGAGATACACCGCTTCAGCAAGTCGCAGCAGGATTCGCTGCTGAACGCCGTCGAGACGGGCGTGGTGACGCTCATCGGGGCCACGACGGAGAACCCCTCGTTCGAGGTGATCCGTCCGCTGCTTTCGCGCTGTCAGGTGTATGTGTTGAAGCCGCTGGAGGAGGAGGATCTGCTGACGCTCATCCGTCGGGCGGTCAGCGAGGACGTGGTGCTGCGCGAGCGAACGATCGAGGTGAAGGAGACCGACGCACTGGTGCGCTACTCCGGTGGGGATGCGCGAAAGCTGCTCAACATCCTCGACCTGGTCATCGCGGCCGAGCCCGAGGGGCCGATCGAGATCACGGATCGGAAGGTCGTCGAGCGTTTGCAGGAGAACCCTGCGGCCTACGACAAGGGTGGCGAGATGCATTACGACATCATCTCGGCCTTCATCAAGTCGATCCGCGGCAGCGACCCGGACGCGGCCGTCTACTGGCTGGCGCGGATGGTCGAAGGGGGCGAGGATCCGGAGTTCATTGCCCGTCGGCTGGTCATCTCTGCGGCTGAGGACATCGGGCTGGCCAATCCGAACGCGCTGCTGCTGGCCAACGCCTGCTTCGATGCGCTGAAGAAGATCGGGTGGCCGGAGGGGCGCATCATCCTGGCCGAGGCGACGGTCTATCTGGCGTGCAGCCCGAAGAGTAACTCGGCTTATCAGGCCATCGACCGTGCGCTGGCGCTGGTGCGTGAGACGGGCAACCTGCCCGTGCCGCTCCACCTGCGTAACGCCCCTACGAAGCTGATGAAGGAGCTGGATTACGGTAAGAATTACAAGTATGCACACGACTACGAGGGGCATTTTGTGAAGCAAGACTTCCTGCCCGAGGAGCTGCTCCAAACGCGTATCTGGGAGGGGCAACCGAACGCCGCTGAGGATAAGCTCGTGGAGCGTATGCGGCGGCTGTGGGGAGAGCGGTATTAGCGGGGGATTCTTATGGTCTTCGCCCCCCCTCCCCACGCCTCGAAGCCTTTCTCGAAGCGCGTCTATCTTTGCCCCCGATCATTATAAAGGTGAGGCGGATGAATGAACGAATGAAGGCGTGCGTGCCATACGTGATGAAAAGACTGGGGTTGGGATTGCTGATCGGCGGTGCGGTGGCGTGCGCCAATATCGCTGGGCCAAACGGCGGACCGTATGACGAGAAGCCGCCCAGGTTTGTCAGCAGTACACCGCCACCGCAGCAAACGAACTACAAGGGGCGACGCGTGGAGATCGTTTTCGATGAACTGATTCAGGTCGATAAACCGTCGCAAAACGTGGTCATCGCTCCGCCACAGAAGGAGCTGCCAAGCATTCAAATCGCCGGGCGGAAGATCCGCGTCGAGCTCAAGGACACGCTCAAGCCCAACACCACGTACACCATCGACTTCGGTCATGCCATCTCCGACAACAACGAGAAGAACCCCATCGGCCATTTCAGCTTTGCCTTCTCTACGGGCAACGTGATCGACTCGCTCGAGGTAGGTGGCGTGCTGCTCAACGCCGAGAACTTGGAGCCGATGCCTGACGTCGTCGTCGGGTTGCACACCACCCCGTCCGACACGGCTTTCACCCGCCTGCCCTTCGATCGAACTTCAAAGACGGACGATCGCGGACGATTCACGATCCGCAACATCGCCACCGGTACGTATCGCCTCTACGCCCTGGCCGACGCCAATCGGGATTATCGCTTCGATCAGCCCGGTGAGGCCATCGCCTTCCTCGACTCCACCGTGACGCCCACCTTCCGCTTCGCCACCCGACAGGATACGACGTGGAAAGACTCCGTCACCGTCGATACGATCCGCACCGTCCACTACACGCACTTCCTGCCTGACGACGTCACCCTGCGGCTCTTCAAAGAGGTCACCCAACGCCAATACATGCTTCGCCCCGGTCGCGACCGCGCCGACCTCTTCACGTTGCACTTCAACGCGCCGCTGGACTCCCTACCCACGGTCTCGCTACTCGATGGTGCACGACGCAACGCACCGTGGTTCCTCACCCAACCGATGGCGGGTCGCACGGCTGTCCGTTACTGGATCACCGATTCGGCTGTCTGGGCACGCGACACGGTGCATCTGCGCGTGGATTACCTCAAAAGCGACTCGACGAACACACTCCGCCCACAGACGGACACGCTCCATTTAGTCTGGCGAAAGCCACGTGCACGGCGTAAGTCGAAAGACAGCGAAAACAAACCTGAGCGCCGTCCGCTCGTCTTCCAATCGAACGCCTCGGGCATGGTGGAGGTGACGGATACGGTGGCCTTCCTTTTCGAGGAGCCGATGACTGACCTCCGCCGCGAGGATTTCCGCTTGGAACAGCAGGTGGACACGGTCTGGACGCCCGTTGAGTTTGCATTGGAGCAAGACAGCATGGATCTACTGAAATACAACCTGCGCCACGCTTGGGCCTACGGTGCCAACTATCGCATAGCCGTCGATTCGGCACGCCTCCGCAGCATTTACGGACATACGAATGACGCCTACGAGTCGGCCTTTAGCATCCGTAAGCGTGAGGACTACGGCCACTTGTACATCAACATCGACGGCATCGACACGACGGCCTTCGTGGAGCTACTCAACATCTCCGACGAGCCTCTGCGACGCGTCCGAGTGAAAGACGGCGGCGTACTCTTTGCCAACCTGCAGCCCGCTACCTACTACGCCCGCCTCACGGTCGACACCAACGCCAACAACCGCTGGGATACGGGCGATTACGCTACCCATCGGCAGCCCGAGATGGTCTACTATTCCCCCAAGGAATACGTCATCCGCGCCAACTGGGAGATCGAGGAAACGTGGGCGCCCAGAGCGCTGCCCCTCGACCGACAGAAGCCTATCGCAATCACAAAAAATAAACCCAAAGATGAGACTCCGAAGAAACGTAACTACAAAGACGAAGGTCGCTCCGGTGATCGCAACCGAAGCGGCGGCTTCCCGTTCTGACCGAGGCCTACGCCGCGCCGCCGCCATGATGTGCGCACTGCTGTTGGTGTTCGCCGCGGCCCGTGCACAGTGCCCCCCGGCCAACATCCCGCTGAACGTGGGCGAGTCGGTCAATTACGACCTCTACTTCAAGTGGGGCGTGATCATGTCGCGCGCTGGTGAGGCCACGATCTCATACAACACGACGAAGTTTCGCGGCGCCACGGCCCGTCGCTATCGCATGCTCTTCCGCACGATCAAAATCTTTGAGTCGGTCTACCGTATGCGCGACACCCTCGACTGTTACTACACGCCCGAAGGCGCCCTGCTCTACAGCGTCAAGCGATCGAACGAAAACGACTACCGCCTGACGGACGAGCTCACTTTTTATTATCCCGCCAAGACCCGAACCACCATCCGCTCGCGCCGCTACACGCCCACGGAGATGAAGATCGATACCACGCTCTACGTCCGCTCCGACTGCGCTTTCGACATGCTCGGCGCCACCTACTTCCTGCGCACGATCAACCGGACGAGTCTCAAGGCAGGCGACGTCTTTCCGGCCGTCATTGCCGTGGGGCACGATCTGGTGAAGGTAAACCTGCGCTATCACGGCCCCGCCGTTTTGGAGCGCGACAAAGCGCGCTATCGCACGCACCACTTCTCGATCGACATCCACGACGACGCTTTCACGCAGACGCGTTCGGCTGCGGAGCTGTGGGTGGGCGACGACGAGAACTTCCTGCCGATCAAGATCCGCGCGAAGCTGAAGATCGGTTACGCTGAGGTCTATTACCGCAGCGCCGCCCGCCTCAAGGCGCCCATGAGCTGTCGGACGGAGATCAAGTGAGGAAACGGGCGAGCCACTTATCCGCCCGAGACCGACGCCCCACTACAGCCGTTGTTTTTGACTACGCCTCATCGAACACTTCGATGGGGCTTTTTTTTGCTCGCATGCCCCGTCGAACACTTCGACGGGCTGTCGCAGACTTGTTTGGGCCCGTCGAACACTTCGACGGGCTGCCGCAGGCTTGTTTGGCCCCGTCGAACACTT
>CALHPT010000218.1 GCA_938036405.1 uncultured Tannerella sp. | reverse complement strand
ATTGGTACTTTCCAGAGCGGAGGACCCCTTTCGTAGGCTCCGATTGGTCTCCTCCGTCGCGAGAAGTCCCTTTCGTAGGCTCCGATTGGTACTTTCCGTCGCGAGAAGTCCCTTTCGTAGGCTCTTTTTGAAGTCCTCCACGATGGAGGCGTGTAAAAAGAGGCTCGTTTTGAGAGTCGACATAAAAAAGTCCTGCCGGCGGAGAGGCGTTGGGAACCTCTGCCACCGGCAGGACGGTATGTTTAGATGCGTCGGGCGGTTGCCCCGCGCGGGTTACTTCTCGCGGATAAAGACTTGGATGGGCGTTCCGTGGAAATCCCAGTGCTCGCGCAGCTGATTCTCCAAGAATCGCCGATACGGCTCCTTGACCCACTGCGGCAGGTTGCAGAAGAAGGCGAACGAGGGCACACTGCCCGCCGGAAGCTGGGTGATATACTTGATCTTGATGTACTTTCCCTTCCATGCGGGGGGCGGCGTTTGTTCGATGATCGGAAGCATGGTCTCGTTCAAACGCCCCGTCGTGACGCGTCGGCGACGGTTGTCATAGACGGCCTTGGCAGTCTCGAGGACCTTGAAAATGCGCTGCTTCGTGAGGGCCGAAATGAAGAGGATGGGGAAGTCGGTGAACGGAGCCATACGCTCCCGGATGGCGCGTTCGTAGGTTTTGATGGCCGCGGTAGACTTATCTTCGACCAAGTCCCATTTGTTGACGCAGACGATCAGTCCCTTCTTGTTTTTCCGGATGATGGAGTAAATGTTGAGGTCCTGACTTTCGATGCCCCGCGTGGCGTCGAGCATGAGCAGACAAACGTCCGAGTTTTCTATCGCGCGAATCGAACGGATGACGGAATAGTATTCGAGGTCTTCGTTCACCTTGCCTTTTTTGCGGATGCCCGCCGTGTCGACGAGGTAAAAGTTGAGGCCGAACTTATTGTACCGCGTGTAGATGGAGTCGCGGGTGGTGCCCGCGATGTCGGTCACGATGTGGCGTTCCTCTCCGATGAAGGCATTGATGAGTGACGACTTGCCGGCGTTGGGTCGGCCAACGACGGCGATGCGTGGCAGCTCCTCGTCGTGCGCTTCTTCGCTCGCCGAAGGCAATAGCTCCACGACACGGTCGAGCACCTCGCCTGTCCCCGAGCCATTCACGGCCGAGAGGCAGTAAGGATCGCCCAATCCCATGCCATAAAACTCGGCGGATGCGGCGTGGCGATCGTACGTATCGGCTTTATTGGCGGCCAATATGACGGGTTTGCCGCTGCAACGGAGTATGTGCGCCACCTCGTCGTCTAAGCTGGTCGATCCGCTCATTACGTCGACGACGAAGAGGACAACATCGGCCTCCTCGACGGCTATCTTGACCTGCTTATTGATTTCTTCTTCAAAAACATCGTCTGATTGCACCACCCAACCTCCGGTATCGATCACCGAAAACTCTCGTCCGGCCCATTCAACCTTGCCATATTGTCTGTCGCGCGTTGTTCCGGCCTCTTCATTGACGATGGCCTGCCGCGAACCTATAAGCCGGTTGAACAGAGTCGATTTACCCACGTTGGGGCGCCCTACGATGGCTACTACATTTCCCATATTCTTCTTATTTATATGTTATAAGCTACAAGTGATTGGCCGCAAGCTGCCATTTGCGAGCTATGCGTTTTGACGAGTGGGTTACGGGGCCTAAGGGCCCTGTTGCGTGCCGCGAGGGATAGCCGTATGTGACAAATTGTCGGTAAGAAAATGCCGGATACTTGTTGCTTGCGGCTCGTCGCCCGCCTCTGAGAACAAGTATCCGGCACCCGTAGCTCGTGGCCCGTCACTCGCAGCTAATCTAATTTATATCCGAACCTCCGGAGGAGGTTGTCACGGTTGCGCCAGTCCGATTCGACCTTGACGTAGAGCTCGAGGAAGATTTTCTTCTCAAAAAATCGCTCCATGTCGCGCCTGGCCGTCGTACCGACCTTCTTGAGGGCCTGCCCGCCGTGACCGATGATGATGCCCTTCTGTGTGTCGCGCTCCACGATGATCAGCGCGCGAATGTGTATCTGCGTTTCTTCCTCAATAAACTCCTCGACAACGACTTCCGTGGCGTAGGGGATCTCTTTTTGGTAGTACAGCAAGATTTTTTCGCGGATAATTTCCGTCACGAAGAAGCGCGCGGGGCGGTCGGTCAGGGCGTCCTTCTCAAAGTAAGGAGGCGAATCGGGGAGCAAGGCCTCGATGCGGCGCTTCACGGGCTCAATATTGAAGCCTGAGAGCGCGGAAATGGGGATGATCTCGGCCGCGGGCAGGAGCATGTGCCACGCCTCGACGGCTTCGGTAAGCCCCGCCTGATCGGTGAGGTCGATCTTGTTAATGAGCAGCAAGACGGGGCATTCGATGCCCCGCACTTGCTGTAGAAAGTCGTCGTTCTTGTCCGTTTTCTCCACCATGTCGGTCACGTAGAGCAAGATGTCTGCGTCTCCCAGCGCGGATTCGGAACTTTCGCGCATGGTCTCCTGCAACTTGTAGTTGGGGCGGAGCACACCGGGAGTGTCCGAATAGACGATCTGCATATCGTCCGTATTGACGATACCCAGGATGCGGTGGCGTGTGGTCTGGGCCTTCGAGGTGATGATGGAGATGCGCTCGCCCACCAAACGGTTCATCAGCGTGGACTTCCCGACGTTGGGATTGCCGATGATGTTGACGAATCCGGACTTATGCTTTCGCTCCGTCATAGCCCCATTTCAGGTAGGTGGCTCCCCAGGTCCATCCGGCACCAAAAGCGGCCAGAACCAGGTTGTCGCCGCGGCGGAGTCTACTCTCCCACTCCCAAAGGCAGAGCGGGATGGTGGTGGAGCTGGTGTTGCCGAACTTCTGGATGTTGATCATCACCTTGTCTTTGCTCACGCCGAGGCGTCGTGCGGCAGCGTCGATGATGCGGAGGTTGGCCTGGTGGGGCACGATCCAATCGATCTGATCTTTGGTCAGTCCGTTGCGATGCACGATCTCCTCTGCGGCGTCGGCCATGTCAATGACGGCGCGTTTGAAGACGGCTTGCCCCTCTTGGTAGACGAAATGGAGACGCTTATCGACCGTCTCGTGGCTTGGCATGCACATAGATCCGCCGGCCTTCATGATCAGATGCGATTTGCCTACCCCATCCGTGCGAAGGAGGCTGTCAATCACGCCGTAGTTCTCCGTTGTGGCCTCCAGCAGGACAGCTGCTCCAGCGTCGCCAAAGAGGGGACAGGTGGCGCGGTCCGTGTAGTCCGTCATGGATGACATTTTTTCGCTCGACACGACGATGAGTCGCTTGTAGCGCCCCGAACGGATGTAATTGGCGGCCGTCTCCAGGGCGAAGATGAAGCCGGCGCAGGCCGCTTGGATATCAAATGCGTAGGCGTTCCGGCAACCGGACTCGTAGGCGATGATCGACGCGGTGCTGGGGAAGTGATAGTCGCTCGTGGAGGTGGAGCATACGATGCCTTCTACCGACATCGGGTCGATCCCGGTCTTCTGCACAAGGTCGTTGATGGCCTGTGCGCCCATGTAGCCGGAGCTGAGGTTGGGGTCTTTGAGGATGCGTCGCTCTTTGATGCCGACGCGCGTCATGATCCATTCATCGGTGGTATCCACCATCTTCGACAGGTCTTCGTTCGTCAGCACGTCGTCCGGGACGAAGCCCCCAACGCCTGTGATGACCGCATTTATCTTGTCCATTGTCTTTGTGATATGTAGGATTAAAAAAATGAAGCAGCCCTCGATCAGTAATGCGTATCGGGGGCTGCTTTCATTGCATTAGTGTAGAAATTGATTCTTGGGAGGTGTGTGTTCGGTGTATGATGTGCTGACGTAAGTAAGGGCTGTCTGTCTTTTTTAGACAGCCACGTCTTTGTCGATCGCCAATTTGCCTCGGTAGTAACCGCATTCGCTGCAAACCGTGTGATATACATGCCATGCACCGCAGTTGGGGCAGAGGGCCAATGTCGGAACCGCTGCGTGATCATGCGATCTTCTCTTGCCGGTTCTCGCGCTGCCTTGTCTTCTTTTAGGATGTGCCATAATTCAAATTTCGATTATTGTTTTACTTCTATTCTTCATCTTTCAGTTGCTTGAGAGCGTCCCATCGTGGGTCGATCGGAGCGTCCTCTGCGTTGGAGTCGGCTTCGTCTGTTTCATCGTCCGCCTCGTCCTCATCGTCGGAGCTGTAGGCTGCATGTTTACGCAGCTTGGCCGCCATCGTACGGTTGCATTCACCCGGTGCGTGGACATGCTTCATCGGCACGGCCAGCGCTACGAACTCGTAGAGGAACCAAGCGAGGTTTACCCCTCCTTCGTCTTCGGAAACGACCAATACCTCGTCACTTTTTTCGGTGTACTCCTTGCCGATTTTCACAGTCAATCGATTGTTTGTTTCGATCGGCTGCTTCATATTATCTAAGCAACGGTCGCAGGGCAGTATGACGGTACCTTCGATGTGAAACGTCATCTCGAAAGCTGATGCTTTATGCTCGACTTTGAGTTTGACGTTGATGTGCCCTTGTCGGACTTCCGTTCCGTCTATGTCTGTGAAAAATTGATCATCCAGCAGATATTCATACAAGCGAACCTCCGCAGGATTTATATCCTTCAAATCAACCCAATATGCTCTGAATTTTCCCAAGGCTTTATTGTATCCGAAAAAACGGCGGCAAATGTAGAAATCTTTTTCAATTGGAGTAGTGCGATTTATGGTGTGTGAAATGATCCAGAAGGCGCTTGGGATGCGGACTCTCAGAGGGTGCGCCGATGTGGTGATGGAGGCGGCGGCGACGCACTCGCATATGCCCGATATGGGACATAATTGCTTGCATTTGACGAGAGCCAGACGTTCGCAATCTCAATTTGTGCTTTCTGGCG
>CALHPT010000217.1 GCA_938036405.1 uncultured Tannerella sp. | reverse complement strand
TGTTGATGTATGCCGCCACGTAGGGGTGAACGTTCAGCGTGAGTCGCTTCACGTTGTGACGGTTGACGAGACAGTCGATCTTTCCCTCGAGGTTGTCGGTGAAGAGGATAGACGACTTGACCACGCCCGTGCCGAAGCATGAGGGGCAGCTTTCGGTGGTCTGTACGTCGAGGATGGGGCGCACGCGTTGGCGCGTGATCTGCATGAGGCAGAATTTGCTAAGTGGGAGGATATTGTGTTTGGCGCGGTCGCCGGCCATCGCCTTGGTCATGTGTTCGAAGAGCAGCTGACGGTTCGAGGCCTCGCCGAGGTCGATAAAGTCGATCACGATGATGCCGCCCATGTCGCGCAGTCGGAGCTGTCGGGCGATCTCTTCGGCGGCGGCGATGTTGACGTTGAAGGCCGTTTTTTCCTGCTCGGTGTTCCCTTTGACGCGGTTGCCACTGTTGACGTCGATGACGTGCATGGCCTCGGTGTGCTCGATGATGAGGTAGGCGCCGCCTTTGTAGGTGACGGTGCGGCCGAAGAGGGATTTGATCTGCTTCGTGACGCCGAAGTTGTCGAAGATGGGGAGCTCGCCGGTGTAGAGTTTGACGATTTCTTTCTGTTCCGGAGCGATCAGGCTGACGTAGTCGTAGACGCTCTCGAAGACGTGTTGGTCGTTGACGTAGATGTTTTGGAACGAGGCGTTGAAGATGTCGCGCAGTAGGGCGACGGTGCGGGCCGTTTCCTCGTAGATGACGATGGGGGCTTTCGTCTTGGCGGCCACTTTGAGGATGTTGTCCTCCCAGCGTTTTTGCAGGATGCGCAGCTCGCCGTCCAGTTCGGCTACGCGCTTACCCTCGGCGGAGGTTCGGACGATGACGCCGAAGTTTTTCGGTTTGACGCTCTGGATGAGTTGGCGGAGGCGTGCTCGCTCTTCGCTCGTTTTGATTTTCGTGGAGACGGAGATCTTGTCCGAAAAAGGGATCAGGACGAGGAATCGTCCGGCGAAGGATATCTCGGCCGTCAGTCGTGGGCCTTTGGTCGAGATGGGTTCTTTGGCGATCTGCACCAGGATTTCGTCGCCCACCGTAATGGCGTCGCCGATGGTTCCGTCCTTGTCGATGTCTGGCTGTATGCCGACTTTCTGGACGGGCTGACGACGTTTGGGATCGCCCCGCCACTGCTTGAGGAACTTCTGTTGCGTCTTGAACGTGGGGCCCAGGTCTTGATAGTGCAGGAAGGCTTCCTTCTTGTATCCCACGTCGACGAAGGCGGCGTTCAGCCCCGGCAGTAGCTTCTTGATGCGTGCCAGATAGATGTTGCCCACGGCGAAGGAGTCGCTTTGCTGTTCCTTTTGCAGCTCCACAAGGCTCCTGTCCTCGAGTACGGCGATCGAAATCTCGTCACGCTTGACGTCTACAATTAATTCACTTACCACAATTGATTACTTCTCGATTGGTTGTTCGTATATATGAAATGGAAGAACAAACTTAAAAGCAGAGCTTAGAGTTTGTTCTTCCAAAAATTCCCGTGTAAGACTTACTTCTTCTTATGCCGATTCTTTTTCAGTCTTTTCTTACGCTTATGCGTGGACATCTTGTGTCTCTTTCTTTTCTTTCCGCTAGGCATGATTGAATAATTAAATTGGTTATATAAGTTCCTGTTTATTTGTTCGCTACTTTATTCATGAAGATTCGGGCCGGCTTGAATGACGGGATGTCGTGCTCGGGAATGATCATCGTGGTGTTTTGTGAAATGTTGCGGGCCGTTTTCTGCGCACGTCTTTTGACGATAAAACTGCCAAATCCACGGAGGTAAACATTCTCGCCTGCTGCCAGCGACTTTTTCACTTCTTCCATGAATGATTCCACGCTCGCCAAGACCGTATTTTTATCTATTCCCGTGCTTCTCGCGATCTCGCTTACAATGTCTGCTTTGGTCATATCTCTATTATAGTTATATATAATGTATCCGTCTAATATTTTGGACTGCAAATATATAGCCATTTGAATAATCTGGAAGAGGGGGCTTCAAAAATCAGTCTGGTGGAGTGGCGGGG
>CALHPT010000216.1 GCA_938036405.1 uncultured Tannerella sp. | reverse complement strand
TTGCATTTCATGCGGGTTTATTGAGGTTATAAACAAGCAGCGGAAAACGCTTTCAGGGGATTAAACGAAGGGGTAGGAGAGGCGGTTGATCGGTGGAATGCACCGTGAAGAATACGCGGAAGATTCCTTAGAAGTTTGCTTGGCGCTATGAGAAACACGTTGGCTTATGCAGCGCATCGAATCTTCCAAATCTATTTATGAGTAATTCTTCACTGAGTTATCACCGGCTTATCCTCCGCGTTATGCACGACGCCGAGAAGAGTGAGGGGAAGAAACGTATGAGCGGGATGAACACGTCGTATTTGTCCGACTTTTCCACCGGCGATCATCATCCACAAATTCATTCTATTGTTTTTGTCTTTTCTATTTAGTGTGTGGATGATAGTCGGTGGAAAGCGTTGATTCTTTTTTCAGTGATTATTTGTTTGTCTGGGTTATGAATACCTGGGCATGCTTTTTCAAATGGATATGAACGCCCTGAATGCGCTTTTGGAGCGGCTTTATCTAAGTTATAAACACCCTGCGAATAACTTTTTGAGGGGATTAAAAATGGCTGTGGAAAACTCTTCTCTTGGTGGATTTTCACGTGGAGAATATGGGTACGATTTGCCGGAATTTTTTTTGCTGAGACGGGAAACAGATCCTCTAATAGCACATATGGATTTCTCCAAATCTCCTTTTCAGTATTTGTAAACGGAGTTATGAAGGGGTTTTCAACGGTCTACGGAAGCCGTTGGGGCGCTATTTTGCAGGGATCTGGCTGCGGGCGTACCTTTGTAATCGTTATATAAGTAGGAGTTACAAGCAAGATGAAGTTTGATTACGACGTGATCGTGGTGGGTGCGGGTCATGCCGGCTGCGAAGCGGCAGCTGCGGCAGCCGGACTGGGTTCGAAGACGCTGCTCATCACCCGCGACATGAATAACATGGCTCAGATGAGTTGCAACCCCGCTGTGGGGGGCATTGCCAAGGGGCAGATCGTTCGTGAGATCGATGCCTTGGGGGGATGGATGGGCCGTGTGACAGATCGCACGACGATCCAGTTCCGTATGCTGAATCGGAGTAAGGGGCCAGCCATGTGGAGTCCGCGTGCGCAGTGCGATCGCGCTCAGTTCGTGCGTGTTTGGCGTGAAACAATCGAGGGAATCCCGAACCTCTATCTCTGGCAAGACACCGTGAACCAGCTTTTGCTTGATGGGCAAGAGATTTGCGGTGTTCGGACGCAATTGGGCGTTGAATTTCACGCTCGTTGTGTCGTGCTGACTAACGGTACGTTCCTGAATGGTCTGATGCACGTAGGGAGTGTTCGGTTTTCGGGCGGTCGTATGGCTGAGCCAGCCGTTACAGGTCTCACGGAACAGCTTGTCTCGCTCGGCTTCACTGCCGACCGTATGAAGACGGGTACGCCGGTCCGAATTGACGGTCGAAGCGTTCATTTCGAGGAACTTACGGAGCAAGCAGGGGATGTCGATCCATCTCGATTCTCCTATTTGGACAACGTCCGAAGCGAACTGAAGCAGTTGAGTTGCTGGACGCTCTACACGAATCCAGCCTGCCACGAAGTGTTGCGTAGCGGACTTTCCGAGTCACCACTTTACAACGGTAGTATCAAGAGTATCGGTCCGCGTTACTGTCCCAGCATCGAAACGAAAATCATGCTCTTTGCCGATAAAACGCAACATCAGCTCTTTCTCGAGCCTGAGGGCGAACAGACGAACGAGTACTACCTAAACGGCTTCTCCTCGTCGCTTCCGTTCGATGTGCAGCTTCGGGCGCTACAACAGCTTCCCGCCTTTCGAGACATCCACCTTTACCGCCCTGGTTACGCCATCGAATATGACTTCTTCGATCCGACGGAATTACTCCACACGCTTGAGACAAAGCGTATCTCGCGTCTATTCTTTGCCGGACAGATCAACGGAACAACGGGCTATGAGGAGGCAGCAGGGCAGGGGTTAGTAGCGGGCATCAATGCGCACCTGCGTTGCCACTCAAAGGATGAGACGTTCGTCTTGCGGCGTGACGAAGCTTATATCGGTGTGCTGATTGACGACTTAGTGACGAAGGGTGTCGACGAGCCGTATCGCATGTTTACCTCTCGTGCGGAGTACCGCATCCTGTTGCGTCAGGATAATGCCGATATGCGTCTGACCGAGCGTGCTTATCGTTTAGGTTTGGCAGACGACTACCGCTACCGATTATTTTTGAGTAAGAAGCAAGCTTGCGAGGAGGTGACAAACTTCATTCGATCTTTCTCTGTCACGCCTGAACGGGTGAATGATTTACTACTGCGTTTGGGTACGTCTCCGCTGGAGCATGCATGCAAGTTGGTCGATGTATTGTCTCGCCCACAGGTCAAATTCACAGATGCCATGAATGGCATATTTGAGTTCAGAGAAATTATTGACGCCATTTCTGCGAATTATAGAAATGAAGTTTTGGAGGCTGTAGAGATCGATGTAAAGTATGGGGGCTACATCAAACGCGAACGATTAGTGGCCGATAAAATCTCTCGACTGGAAAATATACGGATCAAGGGACGCTTTGATTATGCTTCGATACAGTCGCTGACCATTGAAGCACGACAGAAGCTCGCCCGCATCAATCCGGAAACACTAGCTCAGGCGGGGAGGATTCCCGGTGTTTCACCGAATGACATCAACGTATTATTGGTGTTGCTCGGTCGGTAAAACCTTGATTTGTTTCACGTGGAACTGGGTACATGGACTATGAATGATCGATTGAATTACATCACATCGCTACTCTCCACTATCCCTGAGAGCCCCGGATGCTATCAGTATTACGACGCGAAGGGTACGGTGATCTATGTGGGTAAGGCTAAGAATCTACGTAAGCGCATCTCCTCATACTTCCAAAAGGAGCACGAGAACAGGAAGACGCGCGTATTGGTAAAGCAGATCTACGACCTTCGATATATCGTTGTCGACTCGGAGGCGGACGCGCTACTATTGGAGAATAATCTGATCAAGCAGTATCGCCCCCGATACAATGTATTATTGAAGGACGATAAGACGTATCCTTCGATCGTTATCAAGAATGAGCCCTTTCCACGCATCTTCCAAACGCGCAACATTATTCGTGACGGTTCGCTGTATTATGGACCCTATTCATCTGTACACTTTATCCGTACGCTACTCCACCTGATCAAACAGCTTTATCCGATTCGTAATTGCAAACACGCATTGACGCCCGAGGCTATCGGATCGGGTAAATACAAAGTCTGTTTGCAGTACCATATCAAGCGTTGTAAGGCGCCGTGTGTGGGGATGCAGGAAGCGGAGGAATACAACAGGAATATCGCCGATATCAAGGAGATTCTGAAGGGAAACAGCTCGAAGGTGAGTGAATTGTTGCTCGAGCGAATGAAGGCGCTTGCTGAAGAGATGCGTTTTGAAGAGGCGCAAGAGGTGAAGCGACAGTATGATTTAGTGGAAAGTTTTAGGCTGAAATCTACCGTTGTGCCGATGCTGCACAACGTGGATGTGTTTTCGTTGGACGAAAACGAGACGTCCTTTTTCATCAATTACATGCATGTCGGGAGCGGTGCGATCGTTCAGGTCTATACGATCGAGTATCAAAAGAAACTCGACGATGAACAGAAAGAATACGTGCTTGGGCTGGGTATAGTGGAGATGCGCGAGCGCTTTCGTAGCCATGCGGGTGAGATTATTGTGCCGTTTATTCCCGAAGGCGTCTTCCCGGAAGGAATCAGCTTCACCGTTCCTCAAAGGGGGGATAAACGGAAGTTGCTCGAGCTTTCACTTCAGAATGCAAAGCAATACAAGGTGGATAAACTGAAACGCTCGGAAAAGTTCAACCCTGAGCAACGTACCACACGCCTTCTGACTACGATCCAAAAGGACTTGCATCTGCCCGTTTTACCGATGCATATAGAGTGTTTCGACAACTCGAATATCCAGGGAACGAACCCTGTGGCCGCGTGTGTGGTGTTCAAGAAGGCGAAGCCGTCGAAGAAGGATTACCGCCATTTCCATATCAAGACCGTCGTGGGACCGAACGATTTCGCTTCGATGCGTGAGATTGTCACACGGCGTTATACAAGACTTCTGGAGGAAGAGGCGCCGCTGCCACAGCTGATCATCATCGATGGGGGAAAGGGGCAGCTGAATGTGGCCACGGAGGTGCTTCGTGAGCTGAATCTGTTAGGCAAGATCTCTATTCTGGGGCTGGCCGAGCGGCTTGAGGAGATCTTTTACCCTGGCGATCCGTTCCCGTTGGTGCTCGACAAGACGTCTGAGACGCTGAAGGTGATCCAACATTTGCGCGACGAGGCGCACCGCTTCGGCATCACTTTTCACCGGCATATGCGCAGCAAGGGGCAGATCGTCTCCGAGCTGGATACGATAAAAGGTATCGGGGAGAAGACGAAGGAGGCGCTGCTGAAGAAATACAAAAGCGTGAAGCGCATTCGAGGGGCACCGCCCGCGGAGTTGGAGGAGCTGATCGGAAAGAAAAAAGCGGCGTTAGTGGTCGAAGGGTTGGGGGTGGCATCTCGTTGACAGTAGTCAATGGCATCTAAAACGCGTTTTTTACCCCATTGACAACAGTCAGAGGCACCTAAAATGCGTTTTGGATGTCATTGACAGCAGTCAGAGCCATTTAAAACACGTTTTTTGCCCCATTGACAACAGTCAATGGGTGATCTGTTAAGGATTTTAACAGGAAGAATAGATTAGATGATCATAACAATAGAAGAGAGAAGATGAGAACCATAGTGCAACGCGTACGAGAGGCCTCCGTGGTTGTAGACGCAAAGTGTGTGGCGGAGATAGGGCAGGGGATGCTGCTTTTGGTGGGTTTCGAGGATGCGGACACGTCGGACGACTTGGAGTGGACGGCGCAAAAGGTGGCCAACCTGCGCATTTTCGACGACGCAGAGGGCGTGATGAATCGCTCCGTGAAGGATGTGGAGGGCGAGCTGCTCGTCGTTAGTCAGTTCACGCTCTATGCCTCTGTAAAGAAGGGCAATCGGCCGTCGTATATCCGCGCCTCGAAGCCGGATATTGCCATTCCGCTCTATGAATCGTTTTGCGAAACGATGAGCCAATACTTGGGAAAACGGGTAAAGACGGGCATCTTCGGCGCCGATATGAAGGTGTCGCTGGTGAACGATGGCCCCGTGACGATTGTTATAGACACGAAGCATAAGGAATGAACGAGATGGAAAACCTGACGATAAGAGACGTGCAACGCCGCGTCGACGAATGGATCAAAACCTACGGCGTACGCTACTTCAGCGAGCTGACGAACATGGCCATCCTTACCGAAGAAGTGGGAGAGGTGGCGCGTATCATGGCCCGTCGATATGGCGAACAATCGTTTAAGGCCAGCGATGCGAAGCATGATTTGGCCGACGAGATGGCCGATGTGCTGTGGGTTTTGGTCTGTCTGGCTAACCAGACGGGCGTCGACCTGACCGAGGCTTTCGAGAGGAACCTGAAGAAGAAAACCGAACGTGACAACGAGAGGCATTTACACAATCAAAAACTACAATAGGATGAACAGAAACGAACACGAACATCACCACGACTGCGACTGCCATCATCACCACGATGAGGAGGAGATGGCGGATAAGTATCACGAATGCTTCAACCGCTTTGAACCCGCTCTGACGGACGCGGAGGTGGCCGAAAAGACAGCCCAATTGCTGGCTGAAAAGGCGCCTAAGCACTTCACGGAAGACACGCTGAAGCAGCTCCACGGCCTGATCGACCTCACCACGCTGACCACCTTGGACACGAAGGATTCCGTCTGGCAGATGGTCGATACGGAGGTCAATCAGTGGGAGGGAACCCGCCCGGATGTATCCAATGTGGCTGCCGTGTGTACGTACCCCAACTTCACCGAGACCGTTCGGCAGGCCTTGCAAGTCAAGGACGTTTCGATAGCCGCCGTAGCGGCTGGATTCCCCGCCTCGCAGACCTTCCCGGAGGTCAAGATTGCGGAGGTCGGTATGGCCGTCCTGGCCGGTGCAGACGAGATTGATGTGGTCATGAACCTGGGGCTTTTCAAGGAAGAGGCCTACGAGGAGCTGAGCGACGAATTGCAGGAGATCAAAGAGAGCTGTCGCGGTGCACGGCTGAAGGTGATCCTTGAGACGGGCGCTTTAGCCTCGGCCGAGGAGATCCACCGAGCCACCATCCTGGCCCTCTATTCGGGCGCCGACTTCGTCAAGACGTCTACGGGCAAGGGCTATCCTGGCGCCACGCCTGAAGCCGTCTACACCATCTGTCGTGTGCTGAAGCAATACCAAAAGATCAGTGGGCGACGGGCTGGCCTGAAGGTCTCTGGAGGCGTACGGACGGCCGAGGATGCGGTGAAGTATTACACCCTCGTCCGGGAGTTGCTCGGGGCCGAATGGCTGCATAAAGACACCTTCCGCATCGGAGCCAGCAGCCTCGTACAAGACATTCGCAAGAGATTATAGATCACAATAGATATATAACCATTAGACAAGAGAAAAGAAGATGGAAAAGTTGATTACATGCTTATGCATAGCCCTTGCGGCGACACTGGGAAGTGCCACCCTGAAGGCACAATATGGCCCCCTACCCGGCGGTGGTTATGGGAATAGCTCGATAAATTGGAAGTACGAGACCGCCACGCGCACCTTGACCCTCACAGGTTACGGCCGCATCCCGGACTATTCCAACTTTCAACCCGCACCGTGGGCCAAGCACCGGGCGGAGATCAAATCGATCGTTATCGGGAGCGGCATCACAAGCATCGGCGAGTATGCTTTTGCAGGGAGTAGCGCCCTGACCTCGGTGCAGATCCCCGCTGGCGTGACGCAAATCGAGGATTACGCCTTTTCGAATTGCTCTGCCCTGCCTGCCATTACGCTGCCTGTTGGCGTGACCGAAATCGAAAAGGGAGTCTTCTACAAATGCTCTTCGCTGCGTTCCGTTACGCTGCCGCAGGGTATACAGAAGGTGGGCGACGGCGCCTTTGCGAACTGTACCTCCCTGCCCTCCATCACGCTGCCCCTCGGCCTGCGTGAGATCGAAAAGGGAGCCTTCTCGGGCTGTACCTCGTTGGCCTCCGTTTCTTTCCCCGCGGCTGGGCTCACGGACATCGACGAGGGCGCCTTCTATGGCTGTACGGCCCTGAAGGCCGCCACGCTGCCCCTCGGCCTGCGTGAGATCGATAAGAACGCGTTCTGGGGTTGCACATCCTTGACGAATGTCTCTATCCCCGCCAGTGTGACGGAGATTAAGAGTGGTGCGTTCGGTGGGTGTACAGGCCTGCGCAAAGTGACCGTAGGGTGGACCGTTCCGCCTATGCCACGTCATCCGATCTTCCCGTCCGTACCCGTTGCCAACGTGCAGCTGAATGTTCCTCGGGGAACAGAGTCGGCGTATCGCTCGATGCCCATTTGGAACGAGTTCCTGAAGGTCGGCACCGTGGCCAACGCCGAGGTGGACGGTCGCCGCATCTACGCTACCGATGGCGTGCTTTACCTCACGCTTCCGCAGCCGGAGCTTGTCCGCATCTTCGACATCAGCGGTCGCCTGTTGCAGACGTTCAGCGCTCCAGCTGGCTCGAGCACCCTCAGCCTGATGGCCGGTTATCACATCGTCCAGGTGGGTGACACGGCCGAGAAAGTCTGCGTGACAGAGTAACTCAGAGCGAAAAAAGAACCCGTTCAAAAGGGGCATCTCCTCACTTCGAGGGGGTGCCCCTTTTTCTATTGCGGCGGACGTCTCAGAGGGGGGCGATCCCTCTTTTGAGCGCCTCTTCACCCCTTCATTCGCTGCTTTATACCGTCGATTGATGGTTTTGGAGAAAGAATTTACGATTATGGATAGGATAATCTTGCGCTCCCTTTAGCGCCATCATTTCCATGTCTTCTTTTGCGGCACTAAAAGCAAACAGGTGGGCTATCTCGAAAAAACAAGAGGAAGACATGGACCCGTTAGTGTCTCCCCCTCCCTCTTTAGATTCAGTAAAGAAGAGATGGTCCATAGGATGGACTTCTTCTTATCGACCAAAGAACAAACGACAGATAGAGACCGGGTGCACGAAGCACAAGATGTGCCTTCAACATGTTGCCCGGCTCTTTTTCTTCTCCGACAAATACATCTCCAGACGATACCCTCATGAGAAAGTGGACTGCCACAGGACCGAAAAGCCGTCGTTCGGCATTTGCTGGAAAACGAACAGCTCCACGACACGGTCGGGCGTCGGCTGTACACCAATGCCCGCCCCCCAATAAACTCTTTGGGAAGGCGTTGTTTGGCCTGCAATCTTCCCGCACCGGGTCATAGAGGCGTTGCTTGGCCTGCAATCTTCCCGCACCGGGTCATAGAGGCGTTGCTTGGCCTGCAATCCTCTCGCACCGGGTCATAGAGGCATTGTTTGGCCTGTAATCCTTCCGCACCGGGTCATAGAGGCATTGTTTGGCCTGCAATCCTTGCGCACCGGGTCATAGAGGCATTGCTTGGCCTGCAATTCTTCCGCACCGGGTCATAGAGGCATTGTTTGGCCTGCAATCCTCCCGCACCGGGTCATAGAGGCATTGTTTGGTCTGCAATCTTTGCGCACCGGGTTTTAGGGGCTATGTTTGCCCTGCAATTCCCCCGCACCAGGGTCGGGGGCTTATCTCACCGTCTGATTTATCTCAACACTTTACAGGTACATTTAATTCGACATCAAAATGATTGAAAACACTAATCTGGCACGCGTCCGCATGATGAACTTTTATCAGGCAATGGACGACATCATCACCTATCTGAACAAGGAAGATCTCGAGACTTTGAAACTCAAGGATCCGGTCAAGGCCTTCAGTGACAAGTTCCACGACTTCGACAAGATCATTCAGCCGATGCGTGAAAGCGGCTTGGCTAACAGCCTGCTCGAACTTGACAATCGGCGCGACAAAGCACTGGGTCAGCTCTCGACTCATCTACGTCTCTTCTCCGAACACCCCGAAGCGGACAAGGCCAAGGCTGCTCAGGAGCTCCTCCTTATTTATCGCAAATACGGAGACAGGCCGCAGAGAAGACCGCAGCGCGAGGAAACAGCAGTGATCAAGAATCTTCTGCAAGACCTTGATCCGGCCGACGTCAAAGCGAAACTCGCCCTAATCGGCGCCGACAAATGGGTCAGCGTGCTCAAGGAGGCCAACGACGCTTTCAGCGCCACGTATGCCCAACAGGTCAAACATGAATCCGGACTTGATCCGGGCGTGGTCAAAGAGAAACGCGACGCGGTCTACGAGGAGTTCAAGAAGCTCACGAATGTCATCAACGCCTTGGCTACCCTGGGCGGAGAGGCTGCCTATAAATCCATTATTGACATGATCAATACGGAGATCAAAAAGGCCGTCTTGGCTGAGCGTCCGGAAACGAAAAAGAAGGATCCGAAAGAGCCCAAGCAGCCCAAGGACCCGAAAGAGCCTAAGCAACCCAAGGACCCGAAAGCTCCGGAACAACCCAAGGAGCCGAAGGATCCCAAACAACCGGAGACTCCGAAGAAGCCGGATGATGACGGTGAGCCGGACATCCATCTGCCGGAAGAATGACCGAGAGAACGTCCCGCCCCCCCCTAAGGGAGGCGGGACGTTTCGCTTCTCACCCTTCTTTTTCAGAGGCTGCCTCCGGGACGTTTGCCGCCCGCACGGCCTTGCGATACTGCGTCGGGGTGAGCTGTGTGGCGTTGCGGAAGGCGGTGTAGAACGACTGCGGCGAGCCGTACCCAACCTCTTGTGAGATGGCGGCGATTTTGTAGTCCGTCTCTTTCAGCAGCCGTTTGCCCTCCCTGACCCGATAGAAATTCACGTACTCCGTAAAGCCCTTCTTCATGCGGCTGTTGATGAGGATTGAGAGGTAGCTGCGGTTCGTCCCGATGGCCTCGGAGAGCGTCTCGAGCGTGAGCGAGGGGTCTTTATAGAGCTTGCGTTCCTCCATGCAGTTGCGCAGGATGAGCAGCAGCTCTTTGCTTTTCTCTTCGGAGAGTCCCGCAGCGCTTCGCTCCGTCTCGTCGCTTCCACACTGTGGCGAAAGCGTTCGCTCCGTCAGTTCGGCCACCTTCTCGCTCTGTTGCGCGATGAGGACGTATTGCTGCAGCTTGCGGCGTTGTGTGATGTAGACGTAGGCGCATGCCACCGCAAGCAGCGCCGAGAGCAGCGTCAGCGCAAAGACCCCCTGACGGTTCTTGTTGAGTCGGAGCATGGCTGTTTGTAGCGTCTGCTCGCGCTTCTCCGTCTCGTAGCGTGTGTTTGTCTCTTGGATCACGGCGTATTTCTCTCGCGTAAAGACGGAGTCTTTCAGCGCATTCAGCTTTTCGAGGTATTCGGTGGCCGCGCGGAAGTCGCCCGAGCGTATGCAAGCCGTGGCGATGTGCTCATAAATGTCTTGGAGGTACGTCACGACGCCTTTCTCTTCCGAGAGCTGGAGCGCCTTGAGGCTCTTCCGGATCGCTTCGTCATACGCCTTCATTTCGATATGGATAGCCGCCGAGGTGTTGAGCGCGGCGATGATGCCCGCCGTATCGCCCATCTGCTCGTTCAGCTCGAGCGATCGCCTCGCCATCTCGAGGCTCTGCGGATAGTCCTTTCGGTAGAAGTAGATGTTGCCGCGGTTGTTGTACAAGGTGCCCAGAGCAGCCTTGTTACCGATGGAGTCGGCCATTCGCTCGGCCTCGAACGAGATGGCCAGCGCCTCGTCATGTAATCCGAGCCTATTCAGCGTGATGACACGGTTGATTTTGCTGTCGATCCGCTTCCGCACATCGTTGATCAACGTGTAGAGCGAGTCCGCCAGCTGGAAGAGCGAGTCGGCCTGCTCGTCGTCGCGCATGTGCTCCCGGATGTGCCCCATGCTTGTCAGTGCATCGGCTATGGCCCCGCTTTCCCCCTGCTTTTCCGCGATCCGCATAGCCCGTTGTAGGCAAGTCATGGCCGAGTCGTATTGTGCCCTTTTCTGATACGACACAGCGCGGTTGTTATCGATGCGCCTCAGAGCCGTTTCGTTCGGCCGCACAGACTGCATGGCCAGCTCGTAAGCCCGATCGTAGAGCGAGAGCGCCGTCTCCGAGTGTCCGCGCTTCTCTTGGTTAATGCTTTGGTTGATGAGCAGGTCGACCTGGAGTCTGGGGTAGCTCGCAGCCACCTCTTCGGCCGCAGCGTAGCAGCTGTCGCTACGCTCCCAATCATTTTTGATGGCGTAAGCGTACCCTAAGCGGATGAGCAGGTCGGTATGTAGCGAATCGTTATGCACGCCTTGCAAGGCGTCCAGTGCACGACGCTCGAGCCAGATGGCCGAATCCGTGTCCGAGCATTGCAACGCCTCAGCCTGTCGGGTGAGTTCGGAGATGAGTGCCAGGGTATCAGCATCGCCTTCCTTTCCTCCGGCGTGTGTACAGGAGGACAGTAGCACGGCAGCCGCATACAACCATAGAGCCGCCATTTGGAGCAGGCGCAGCGCATAGTCTCCGTCGCTGGGTGAGGAGGTGCGGTCGGAGCGATCCGAGGGAGGGTCTCTTCGGGGCGAATCAGAGTCGGTCATCTTTTGCATAGGCTGTCTCTGTTGTCTCTTTTTAACGTGCCAAAGATAGAAGTGTGATGGTGTTGGTCTCTATCCTGCCTATTCAGTGCATGATTTTCCCGTCTGGCTATGCTTTTCAAGGCCCCAACGCGCCTCGTTGGGTGGATGATCAGGCAGAGAACAGGATGCGTTTAGCGTCGAAACAGCTTTCGGATACGGCGAGGCGTCGCTCTTTCTATTCGCTCGAATATCTATGTTTGCGGCGCCACAAAGCAAAATACTATATCTATGAATACTGCCTATTTTCAGCAGAAGCTATTGAGTCTGCAGAGCTACATGATGAGCTTTGCGCTCACCCTCACGGCCGATCGCGAAGATGCGATGGATCTGACGCAGGAGACGTCGCTCCGTGTCTTGGACAACCTGGAGAAGTACACGGACAACCGCAACTTCAAGGGTTGGGTGCTCACCGTGATGCGGAACATCTTCATCAATAACTATCGGCGTGTGCTGCGTTCGCAGACGGTCGTGGAGCAGGACATCGACCTCTATCACCTCGAGGCTACTACGGAATCGAGCATCGAAACGCCCGAGAGTGCCTGTCGACTGCAGGAGATCACGAAGGCTATCGGCGAGCTGAACGATGAGCTGCGTGTGCCCTTCACTATGTACGTCAGTGGCTATCGCTACAACGAGATTGCCGATGCGCTGGGCATCCCCTTGGGGACGGTCAAGAGTCGCATCTTCTTTGCCCGTCAGGCGCTCAAGACGAAGATCGAAGAGAACTGAATCTGTAATAACGAAAAGTGAGAACAGTCCTGTCGGACAGTGGGAGAGGGGGAGTGGATCTCTTTTTCTCGCGTCCGGCAGGGCTTTTTTGTGGCATCAGGGACGCCTGCCAAGTTGGTCTGGTACTTCAGGACCTCAGGGATGCTGGCCAAGTTGACTACCGCACAATCCTTGCCACCATCTCCTTGAGCTCCGTGAGGAAGGCCGCGGCTTCGTAGCTGCCTTGCTCGATGCCGCGGAGCTTACGCTCCCATTGGCCCGTCAGCTCGGGGCTCTTCAGCAGCTCCTCGTGGATGGTGTCGATCAGGCTGACACCCGTCGGGGTGGCCACCAAATGCTTTCGCTCACGACGGATATAATCGCGCTTGAGCAGCGTCTTGATGATGTTCGCACGCGTGGAGGGTCGGCCGATGCCATTCTCTTTCATCAGCTCGCGCAGTGCCTCGTCGTCCACGAAACGGCCAGCCGTCTCCATGGCCCGGAGCAGCGTCGCTTCGGTATAGGGCTTCGGTGGTGTGGTCTGTTTCTTTACGAGCGATGGCCGATGTGGCCCGCTCTCGCCCTTTCGGAAGGCTGGCAGCACGGACTCTTCCGCCGCTTCCTCCTCCGTGGGCTTCTCATCCTCCTTCTTGCTGCCCTCCCGCTCGAAGACGGTGCGCCATCCCGGCTTCAAGATCTGCCGACCGGTGGCCCGGAAATCGACCTCGGCAGACACGCCCGTGACGGTCGTTGTTGCGACCTCACAGTCGGGATAAAAAGCGGCAATGAAACGTCGTGCCACAAGGTCGTACACCCGTCGTTCGTCAGCCGTGAGCCCGGCTGGAGCCGCCGTACCGGTGGGGATGATGGCGTGGTGATCCGTCACCTTCTTGTTGTCAAACACCCGCTTGTTCTTCGCGATCGGTGCCACGGTGAGTGGGGCGGTCAGGGTGGCGTAATCGGTCATCCCCTTCAGGATTCCGGACACCTTCGGGTGGAGGTCCTCGCTGAGGTACGTCGTGTCTACGCGCGGGTAGGTGGTCACCTTCTTCTCATAGAGGGATTGGATCAGGCGCAGTGTCTCCTCGGCCGAGAGCGAGAAACGGCGGTTGCACTCCACCTGCAGCGAGGTCAGGTCGAAGAGCTTCGGGGGCGCCTCACGGCCCTTCTTTTTCGTGACATCGGTCACGGTGAACGGCTGCCCCTCGATGGCGCGCAGTAGCGCCTCGCCCTCCTCCTTCTTCGCGAATCGCCCGTGTGAGGCCGTGAAGGTGACGTCGCGATAGACGGTCTTCAGCTCCCAATATGGCTCTGGCCGGAAAGCCTCGATCTCGCGCTGCCGGCGGACGATCAGGGCCAGCGTGGGCGTCTGCACCCGTCCGATGGAGAGCACGCGTCCGGGGCCACCGAAGCGCAGGCTGTAGAGCCGTGTGGCATTCATGCCCAAGAGCCAGTCGCCGATGGCGCGCGCCAGACCTGCCTCGTAGAGTCGTTGGTAGGCCGAGGCGTCCTTGAGTCGGTGGAAGCCCTCGCGGATGGCCTCCTCCGTGAGCGATGAGATCCAGAGCCGTTTCACGGGACACTGGCAACGCGCCTTCTGCATCACCCAGCGCTGAATCAGTTCCCCTTCTTGACCCGCGTCGCCGCAGTTGATCACCTCGTTAGCCTTCGCGATGAGAGCCTCCAGCACGCGAAACTGACGCATGCAATGCTCCTCCTCGATCAGCTTGATGCCGAATCGTGGCGGGATCATCGGTAGGCAGCGCATATCCCAGCGTTTCCACGCCGGCGTGTAGTCGCCCGGATCCTTCAGCGTACAGAGGTGGCCGTAGGTCCATGAGACCACGTAGCCGTTGCCCTCATAAAACCCATCTCGCCGCGTGTTTGCCCCCAGCACACGCGCAATCTCCAGAGCCACGCTCGGCTTCTCCGCAATGCAAAGTCTCATTCTCTGTGTTATGATACGTGTTAGGCGCGCAAAGGTGCATCGATCGGGCGGCCTCACCGAGACAGCCCCCACCGAGAGCCTCTTCCGAGGCAGGGAAGTTTTTCCTGGTACCCGGCCAAACTTCGCTGCCCCCGC
>CALHPT010000215.1 GCA_938036405.1 uncultured Tannerella sp. | reverse complement strand
TCGAGGCATTTGCAGCATTCCTGCAAACACCAAAAAATTCTTCGGGGCACTTGCAGCGTTGCTGCAAACGCCAAAAAATTCTTCGGGGCACTTGCAGCGTTGCTGCAAACGTTTCCAAAAACACTTTGGCCGTTAGAGCGCTCTATCAAAGACATGCTCCAGGGGCAACAAACCTCATTCTTTCGTCGAACTCACGTTGCATATCGAATGGGCGCCGTTGTCAGACAAGAATATCCAACGTGCTTGAAGGTCTGTCTGTCCAAGAAAGGCCGACGCCTCGTCCGCACATTATGACGGAGAGAGGCGTCGGCCCAATTGGAGCCCTTCAGCTATTCTCGATGTACCCGGCCAAACTTCCCCGCCCTCGGCAGAGGGCTTAATCACTGATCGTTAGCTCCCGGGCGCCGTCGGCCTGCTCAGCGATGCGGACGCGGACGGCATCGGACGGCAGGAGCGACTCTATGCGCTCGGGCCACTCGATGAAGCACCAGGAGGAGCTCTCAAAATAATCCTCCGTGCCGATGTCGAGCGCCTCGGCCAGGGAGCGGATGCGGTAGAAGTCGAAATGGTAGATCAGGCGATCGGTGTCGCGACCGACATACTCATTGACGATGGCGAAGGTGGGGCTGTTGATGGCGTCGCTGACGCCGAGGGCTTCGCAAAGGGCCTTGATGAAGGTGGTCTTGCCGGCGCCCATCTCGCCGTAGAAGGCTACGACGCGAGGAGCGGAACCGACGGTGCGGAAGAACTCTTGGGCGGCGTCGCTGAGGTAGGCTAAGCTGGGGATATGGATCGTGCTCATTTGGGTTGTAGGGTGATGAAGGGCACCATCATCTCTTCCATCGAGATGCCGCCGTGTTGGAAGGTGCCTCGATAGTAGGGGACGTAGTAGTTGTAATTGTTGGGGTAGGCGAAGAAGTATTCGTTGGTGGCGAAGACGTAGCGCGTGCTGATGTGGGGCGAGGGCAGGCCAGCACGAGCGGGCTCATTGATCTCGAAGATGTATTTGGAGTCGCACGTCATGTGTCGGCCTGTCTTGTAGCGCAGGTTGGTGTTGGTGTTGCGGTCGCCAGTGATCTTGATCGGGTCGTCCACCTGGATGGTACCGTGGTCGGTGGTAAGGATCACGCGACATCCCTCGTCGGCCAATCGGTTGAGCAGCTCAAGCATGATCGAGTGCTGGAACCAGGAGCGGGTGAGGCTGCGATAGGCGGCTGCGCTCTGGGCCAACTCGCGGATCATTTTGCTTTCGGTGCGTGCATGCGAGAGCATGTCAATGAAGTTGAGGACGACGACGTTGAGCTGGTTACGCATCAGCTCGCCGAGGTTGCCCAGCATGCGCTCGCCGTACTGCGACTCGTAGATCTTGTGGTACGAGAAGGAGTACTTCTTGCGGAAGCGATCGATCTGCGTCTGGATCAGTGGCTCCTCGTTCGTGTTCTTTCCCTCTTCACTCTCCTCATCGACCCAGAGGTCGGGAAACATCTGCGCAATCTGTGCGGGCATGAGTCCGGAGAAGATGGCGTTGCGGGCGTACTGAGTGGCGGTGGGGAGGATGCTGTAGTACATCTCTTCGTCCACCGTGAAGCGGTCCGAAAGCATCGGTCGCACAACGCGCCACTGGTCGAAGCGGAAGTTGTCGATGAGGATAAAGAAGACCTTCTCTCCGGCGTCGAGCATGGGGAAGACTTTCGTTTTGAAGAGGTCCGGACTCATCAGCGGACGCGCGTCAGGGTTGGCCATCCAGTCCATGTAGTTCTTACGAATGAACTTGCCGAAGGCGCTGTCTGCCTCACGCTTTTGCATGATGAGCATCTCCTGCATGGGGTTTGGGTTCTCCTCGAGTTCAATCTCCCAATAGACGAGTTTCTTGTAGACCTCCGCCCAGTCGTCAGCCGTGAAGGAGTCGTTGATCTGCATGCCGATTCGTCCAAACTCCTGCTGATAGCTTTCGGTGGTAGCGGTGGTGATGATATCGTTCTTGTGGAGATTCTTTTTGATAGAGAGGAGGAGCTGGTTGGGGTTGACGGGTTTGATAAGGTAGTCGGCTATCTTATTGCCGATGGCCTGGTTCATAATGCTCTCCTCTTCGCTCTTAGTAACCATGATGACGGGCACAGCTGGGTCAATCTCCTTGATCGAGGCAAGGGTCTCGAGT
>CALHPT010000214.1 GCA_938036405.1 uncultured Tannerella sp. | reverse complement strand
CAAATCTGCAACACTAAAAAAATCACAAAAGAAACGGTGACTTGTTTCCCTGCAACCAAACCGTTTTATTCTGAACGCTTTGCGGAGAGGGGACGTCGGTGGATTTTCCTGCGAAAAACGTGATCGGCGACAGAATTCTGGCCGTAGTACCCTCATTTTTTATCTCGGGATGACTGCTCACGTCGTCGGATCGGCATCGAGCGACACGGTGGGGCATGGAAGGTCGTCGAAGCGCTGTCGGCTGAGTCGATGGGGCATGCCGACGCGTTGAGGCCTCATCGGCTATTCTTTGGAGACTTGAATTGATGTATAGAGAATAGATATACCAGATATAATGCTTATACATAGTGTATAACTATAAAATCCGATAGATAATATATACAGTCATAGTGTATAGCTATACACGTTGATGGAATTTATTTTCATACACTATGTATAGATATTCTTTCTTTCATCTATTTGACTTAGACGATATGTATGATATATATTGATAGATAAATGATTACTTAGACACTATGTATATGCGAAAATGACAGACGAAAGAATGAGCATGCAGTATGCTTATCTGATGAATCTATTAGAATAGTAGGCTATACAAGATGTAGATCGTATTTCATGGAAAGAATGAAGACATACGCATGATGTGGATGCTGGATATATACAAGATAGTTCGGCTATACATGGGGAGATGCCAGCGGAAAATAAATCTGGAGGCTTAGCGGGCGAGGGATGGCGCGTCGCAGGAAAGGATGGGGCTTCGACGCGGCGGCATGGCGCATCGGGCAAAATGGTGGGGCTTCGACGAGGTGGGATGGGGCGCCAGCTATGCAAAGGGGGAGTTTGTACTTTTGGCACCCGTAAAAAATCAGTAATTCGAAGGATGAAGACAATGAGGAAGCGTTGGATCGCTATGCTTTTGGCAGCGGCTGTGTCGGTGGCTGCGCAGGCGCAGGACGTGGCGGAACTTTTTTTGAAGATGCCCGATGCGCAGTTGGTTTTACTCAATGCGGCGAGCCGCAAGGCGCTCGTGGACATGCAACGGGCCGGAGAAAAGGCTCAGGTCGCAAACGAGATGGGTGGCAGTGCCGAAATATGGAAAATGACGGACGACTACCTGTGGGTGGAGACGAGCGAAGGGATGTTTATCGAAATACGGCGACTGCCACTGGTGAATCATACGTATGTGGTCTGCTTGGTTACGACGGTTGAGGTGCCTATGCAGGCGCAAGACAGTCGGGTTGAGTTTTTCACTACGGACTGGACGCCACTGCCGGCCGAAGGGATGTATCGCCCGGCTACGATGACGGACTTCCTGCGGGCAGACGCGGACACGACGTCGGAGGATTTTCGTGAGATCCGTGCGGCGGCAGACATGAACCTGTTCCGCTATCTGCTCTCTGCCGACGGACCGACGCTGAGCGTGATATACAGGACTCCGAAGTATTTCAACAAGGCGTTGCAGGAGAAGGCGAAGCGGTTTTTTAGCGATGAAAAGAAGGTTTACACGTGGCGCAACGGGCGCTTTGAGGAGAACTAAAAACGAAAAGCAAAGCTCCGGCGGAAGTTTTCGTTTTTAGCTTTCCACGAGAGAGAGTTCACTTTATCAATCATAAATATGAATCGAAAGTATTTACAAGTAGCAGTAATCATTCCATTGATGATGACAGGAAATGCACAAGCACAGCCGGCCGCGACGCCGACTGGGGATGCGGGTATCCGCATCGAAAATTTGGACAAGACGGCGGATCCTGCCGTCGATTTTTATCAGTATGCCTGCGGTGGCTGGATGAAAACACACCCGCTGACGGGCGAGTATTCGCGTTTCGGATCGTTCGACATGCTGTCGGAAAACAACCGCGAGCAGCTCAAGGCGCTGATCGAGGATATTGCAGGACGGAAGAACGAGCGAGGCACGGTGGCGCAGAAGATCGGCGACCTCTACAACCTGGCGATGGACAGCACGCGGCGCAATGCCGAGGGTGTGGCACCGCTCAAGCCGTGGATCGACCGCGTCAACGCCATCAAGGACAAGAAAGAGCTGTCCACATTTATACCGGAGCTGATGCTCATGGGCGTGGACCCGTTCTTCGGCGTTTACGTCGGTGCGGATGTGATGGATAGCAAGCGCAACATTTTCGCCACGTACCAGGGCGGCCTCTCGCTTGGCGAGCGCGATTATTACCTCGAGAACGACGAGAGCACGAAGAAGATCCGCGAGGCCTTCAAGGAACACGTGGTGAAAATGTTCGAGCTTTTCGGCTATTCGAAGGCCGACGCACGGAAGTACATGGAGGACGTGATGCGTATCGAGACCCGACTGGCCCGGTCGCACTTCGACAAGGTGAAACGCCGCGATCCGTATGCGAACTATCACAAGATGCCGGTCAGCGGCCTGCAGAAACTGGTGCCGAACATCGACTGGACGAAGTTTTTGGCCACACTCAAGGTGGACGTGAAGGAGCTGTCCGTCTCGCAAGAGGAGCCGATGAAGGAAGTCTCGAAGGTGATCGCCGCCGAGCCCCTATCAGCCATCAAGGCTTACCTGACGTGGAAGTTGATTGACGACGCAGCCCCCATGCTGAGTGATGCGGTGTATGCGCAGAATTTTGACTTCTATGGCCGCGTTCTCTCTGGCAAGACAGAGATGCAACCGCGTTGGAAGCGTGCGCAAGGCAGCGTGAGTGGCGGTCTGGGTGAGGCCGTGGGCCAGCTTTACGTGGAGAAATACTTTCCACCCGCATCGAAGGAACGCATGGTGAACTTGGTGCATAACTTGCAGAAGGCTTACGCTAAGCGTATCGAAAAGCTGGAATGGATGAGCGACGAGACGAAGCAAAAGGCGCTGGAAAAGCTGAATGCGTTTTACGTAAAGATCGGCTATCCGGACAAGTGGAAAGATTACTCGTCGTTAGAAATCAAGCCCGAGGAGACGTATTGGGCGAACATGGAGCGCGTCAGCCGTTTTGCCATGCGTGAGATGCTCGACAAGGCTACGAAACCGGTAGATCGCGACGAGTGGCACATGACGCCCCAGACGGTCAATGCGTATTATAACCCGACGACGAACGAGATCTGCTTCCCGGCTGGCATCCTGCAATATCCCTTCTTTGATATGCAGGCAGACGACGCCTTCAATTACGGAGCCATCGGCGTTGTGATTGGTCACGAGATGACACACGGATTCGACGATCAGGGACGCCAGTTCGATAAGGACGGCAACCTGAAGAACTGGTGGACGGAAGCCGACGGAAAGAAGTTCAACGAGCGCGCCAAGGTGATGTCAGACTTCTATGACAGCATCTACGTGGCTCCCGGTGTACACGCCAACGGAAAGTTTACACTCGGCGAAACGCTGGCCGACTTCGGCGGCTTGCAGATCGCTTACCAAGCCTTCAAGGAGGCCACTGCCGGCAAACCGCAGGAGGATAAACTCGGCTTTACGCCCGATCAGCGCTTCTTCCTGGCTTACGCCTTCGTTTGGGCGGGTAACATCCGCGATGAGGAGATTTTGCGTCGCACGAAGACTGATCCGCACGCGCTGGGCAAGTGGCGTGTCAACGGCGAGTTGCCGCAAATTGACGCATGGTATGAGGCTTTTGGCATCACCGAAAGCAGCCCCATGTTTATCCCGAAAGAGAAACGTGTAACGATTTGGTAATACATCATTGAAATGAAAAAGCGAGCCATCACGTTGCTCGCCGCAATGGTCTGCCTCACGTGTGCCACGCGCCTCGTGGGGCAGTCTTTTCATGCCGGCGAGACGACAAAACTGAAGGCCTTCTTGCGGCAAAACGCTGCCGATGAGGGCAAGAAAAACTACCAGCAATTAGGCATTGCCGACACCAACGCGATCGACTGGGCCACGGTTACAGGCCTGACCTGGGGCGCGGACGGAAGGCTGACGGCGATTAAATGGGACGACAAATATTTGGCGGGCGATCTGGATCTCTCCGACTTCGACTCGCTGCGTGAGCTGCGTTGTCAGATGAACAGCCTCACATCGCTACTTCTGACGCGCGACTCGGCGCTGGTCCACGTCGATTGCTACACCAACGAGCTGACGCGCATGGACATCACCACGAACGTCAATCTCCAGCACTTCTGCTGCCGCTACAACCGCCTCTCTACGCTCGACGTGACGCGCAATACACGCCTCACGTTCCTCTGCCTGAGCGGTAATCCGTTCACGCGCTTCGACATCTCGAACAACCCACTCCTGACGGAGTTTTATGCCGCCAAATGCAAGCTGGAAGAGATCGATTTCTCACACAATCCACACCTCAAGCTCGTCTCCGTACGCAGCAATAAATTGAAGCGTATCGACGTCTCGAACCACGCCGATCTGCAGCAACTCCTCTGCTACGACAACCAGCTGACGGAGCTGAACGTCAAGGGGTGTAAGTCGCTCATGCGCCTTTCGGCCTACGATAACAAGCTGACCAAGCTCGACCTCTCCGATTGTCGCGCATTGCAAAACCTGCCGCTCTACAATAACTCCATTGCCGAGCTTGACGTCTCCGCTTGCCCCTACATCGACTTCATCTCAACGATGAACAACGGTATGCACACGCTCAAGTTGCCGCTGCTGCCGCTGAAGAAGCTGAAGATCATGTGCGAGTCAAACCGCTTCACCTTCTCCACGCTGCCCAAGCCGATGTACCTCCACTCGTACCAACCACAGGCGCGACGATCGCTCACGGCGCCGGCTGACGCGGTGAACCTCTCGAGTGAATATGCCGTGCAGGGCACCACGTCGGTTTACACCTGGTGCGACGGTACTGCAGAGATCACCCCGACTACGGCGCGGGAGGGGCGCTTCACTTTTCCGGCCGCGCTGGCCGGCCGCACGCTCACCTGCGAGGTGACGAACGCGGCTTATCCGAACCTCACGCTCACGTACGACGTGACGCTCACCGCGCCCACAGCCAACGTGCTCCTCGCCGCCAACGATGCCCGTCCGACGGTGCACTCCGAGCGCGGACTGCTCATCGTCACCTCCGAACGCCCCCTGACGGCGCGTGTGTACACCTTGACGGGCGTGCAAGTCGGCACGCTCCGCGTCCAGCGCGGCGAAGCCAGCCTGGCGCTCCCGCCCGGCCTCTATATCGTCTCCTTCAGCGATGGCACGGCGCGCAAGGTGGTGGTGGAGTGAGCCCTTTTAACTCACAATCGATAGATGAAAAAATCCCCGACATACGTGCTTGTATGCCGGGGATTTTGGTGTGTTAGATGTGCCTGATGTTAGGCTGCCTTGTCTGTATCAACGACGCGCCACACGATGGCTGCCAGCGTCGCACCGACGAACGGGCCGACGATGAAGATCCACAAGTTGGCCAGTGCCGATCCGCCCTGGAAGAGCGCCGGGCCGATGGAGCGTGCCGGGTTGACGGACGTACCCGTGTAACGGATGCAAACGAGGTGAACGAGCACGAGCGCGAGGCCGATGGCCAAGCCAGCAAAGCCCGACGTTGCGCCATTCGTCCGGGCCGTTGCGCCCAGCACGACAAGCACAAAGACAAAGGTGAAGAAGACCTCGGCCAGCAGTCCGCTCATAACCGAAATGCCACTCTGCAAATCGTTGGCTCCCGTGCCGCCCGCGAGCGACTCCGTGCCCGACGTCAGCAGCCACAGTATGCACGACCCGATGACGGCACCGATAACCTGAAACAGCATATACATACCCGCGTCCTTCGGGCTTATCCGCCGACTGATGAGCATGCCCAGCGTAATGGCGGGATTAATGTGGCAGCCCGAGATTCCTCCAATGGTGTAAGCCATCGCGACTACGGAGAGGCCGAACGCCAGCGCCGTGCCAAGGACTGTGCCTGCGTTGGCTGTGTCGGCGCAGTCCGACGAACAATTCAGGCTGACAGCCACGCCGCAGCCCATCAAGACCAGCACCATCGTGCCAATCATCTCTGCTAAATACTTTTTCATAATGAGAAAACAGTTAATGGTTTTGAATCGACGGCAAAGGTAAGGGGGATCACTCTGTCTCCCGGATTTAACACCCTACTTTTGCCCGCACAAAAAACCAGAACCCATATTATGCTTACGTTTTTTCTATTTCTCGTGTTCGTCGTTGTGTTCGTCGTTGTGATGCTCGGTACATCCGTGCTCCGCATAATCAGAGCGCTTTTTTTCAGCGACCGCACCTCCTATACCTCGGGCAATCCATACTCCTCGGCCGGTAGCAGTCGGCCGGGCGCCTCGTCGCGGTCATCTTCCTCTCGGACCTATATCGAGGAGGATGAAACGGCATCTCACCGTAAGAAAGTCTTTGCCGACAATGAAGGCGAATACGTCGATTATGAGGAGATACGCTGACGCAGCGCC
>CALHPT010000213.1 GCA_938036405.1 uncultured Tannerella sp. | reverse complement strand
TTGTTTGAGCCTTCCGAGCCCTCGAAAACCTTCAAACAACCTGTTTAGGCCTTTCCGATGCGTCGGAAACCTTCAAACAACCTGTTTGAGCCTTTCCGAGCCCTCGGAAACCTTGAAACAACTTGTTTGGGCTTTTCCGAGCCCTCGGAGCGGCTGCGGCTGTCGGCGAAGTTCGCTGGGTACTCGGAAAACGGGGTAAGCGTCCCTGATGCTCCTCTGCCGAGGCAGGAAAGCTGCCCCTCCGGTACCCAACAAACTGGGCAAGCGTCCCTGACGCCCTCTGAACCGTTAGATGGCGATCCGTCAAATCGAGGAGCCTCTCAGAAAGATCAGAGCAGCGCGGCCCGAATCGTCGTCTTGGGTGCGGGCGAGAGTGGCGTGGGAGCCGCGGTGCTGGCCGGGGCGAAGGGCTACGACGTGTTCGTCTCCGACAGCGGCACGATCGCAGAGAAATACAAGGCGATGCTGCTCGATCGCGGTATCCTCTTCGAAGAGGGTCATCACACGGAGGCCCAGATCCTCAACGCCGACGAGATCGTCAAAAGCCCCGGCATACCCGACACGGCGCCCATCGTGCGCGCAGCCATAGAGCGTGGCATCCCGATCCTCTCCGAGATCGAGCTGGCCGGGCGATACACGGACGCGCGGATGGTCTGCATCACGGGCAGCAATGGCAAGACGACGACCACGTCGCTGACGTACCACATCCTCCGCGAGGCTGGCATGGACGTCGGCTTGGCGGGCAACATCGGGCGCAGCCTGGCCCTGCAAGTGGCCGAGGATCCGCACGCGTGCTACGTGATCGAGCTGAGCAGTTTCCAGCTCGACAACATGTACCGCTTCAAGGCCGACATCGCTGTGCTGATGAACATCACGCCCGACCACCTGAACCGTTACGGCGGCGAGATGCAGCGTTATGTGGACGCCAAGCTGCGCATCCTGCAAAACCAAACCCGGGCGGACGCCTTCATCTATTGGGCCGACGACCCCATCCTGCGGCGCGAGGTGGCTAAGCATCAACCTCAGGCCACCTGCTACCCCTTCTCCGACGCCGACCGGCCGGAGCTGAAGGGTCGCCTCACGGCCGATGGGCAGATCTGCATCGAGACGCCCCGCGGCACGCTCCGTATCCCCCGCACCGCCCTCGCGCTGCGTGGCACACACAATCTATATAACTCCCTTGCCGCAGCCACGGCAGCTCGTCTGGCTGGGGCTGATGATGCCTCGATCCGCCGCGGTCTGGAGACGTTTCGCGGCGTTGAGCACCGCTTGGAGCCGGTGGCACGCGTGGCCGAGGTGGAATACATCAACGATTCGAAGGCTACGAACATCGACTCCTGTCGCTATGCCCTGCAAAGCGTCGAGACGCCGATCGTGCTCATCCTCGGCGGCACGGACAAGGGCAACGATTACGGGGAGATCGAGGCCATGGTGCGGGCGAAGGCCCGCGGGCTCGTCTTCCTCGGTGTGGACAACCGGAAGCTCCACGCCGCCTTCGATGGCAAGGTGCCCGCCACCTGCGACGCCCGCTCGATGGCGGAGGCCATCGCTGCCGCCGCCCGCATGGCTCGCCCGGGCGATACGGTGCTGCTCTCGCCCTGTTGCGCCAGCTTCGACCTCTTCCGCAACTACGAAGACCGCGGCGAGCAGTTCAAACAATGTGTCCATGCGCTGGCGGACGGAAAGGAGGCCGGGGCATGACTAAGGAGACGTTCACCCGCAAAGTATTCCAGGGCGACATCCCGATCTGGATCATCTTCATGCTCCTTTGTAGCCTCTCGCTGGTGGAGGTGTTCAGCGCCACCAGCACGTTGGCCTACAACGAGGCGAACATCTGGACGCCTATCGCGCGCCATGCCATGCACCTTACGATCGGCTTCTTCTGCGTCCTGGGCCTGACGCGTATGCCGACGCGTCTCTTCCCCATCGGCGGCTCGGCCCTGATGGTCTTGGCCATCATCCTGCTGGCGGCCGTGCCCTTCGTCGGCATCAGCGTGAACGACGCCTCGCGCTGGATCCGCCTCTTCGGCATCCAGTTTCAGCCCTCGGAGATTGGTAAGCTGGCCTGTGTTGTCTACGTGGCCTTCGTGCTGAGCAAGATCAATGTGCGCATGACGGAGAAGACGGGCTTCTATTGGATCATCGGCGGTGTGGGCATCGTCTGTTTCCTGATTCTGCTCTACAACCTCTCCACGGCGGTGCTTCTCGGGCTGGTCTGCCTCTTGATGATGTTCGTGGGAAATATTTCCCTCATCCGTATTGGGCGCATGATGCTCGTGCTGTTACTCCTGCTCGTGGCCCTGCTCGGCGTAGCCAAGATCGCCCCAGAGACGACGCACCGCGTGCTGCCACGTCTCGAGACGTGGAGCAACCGTCTGACGGAGCATCTCGACGATCGTGCCTCGGACAACGACCTCGTCAAAGACGATAATCCGCACGTCATCACCGACGATAACTATCAGGTCAGCCATGCCAAGATCGCCATCGCCCGCGGTGGCCTCTTCGGCAAGATGCCCGGGCGCAGCGTGCAGCGCGACTTTCTGCCGTTGGCTTATTCGGACTTCATCTTCGCCATCATTATCGAGGAGCTGGGCCTAGTCGGGGGGACGGTCGTCCTGTTGCTTTACATCATGCTGCTGATCCGCGTCGGCATTATCGCTCGGCGTTGCAACCGGCTATTCCAGAAGTATCTCGTCATCGGTTGCGGCCTGATGATCGTCATCCAAGCGCTGACGAACATGGCTGTAGCCGTCAACCTCATGCCCGTCACCGGTCAGCCCCTGCCCCTCATCAGTCGAGGCGGCACATCGACCGTCCTCACCTGCGTCTACTTCGGACTCATCCTCAGCGTAAGTCGCTTCGGCGCCGGCATGGGTGAAGAGGATGTCGCGGAGGAAGAAGAGGCGGAGGAAGAGAAAGAAGAATCCGTGGAGGTGGTGTCGTAAGGTCGTGCGGAAGACACTACGTCTCTAATCCCCCCGGCAGGCAGCCGAAAAATCTATCTTCGCGGCCAAAACAGCGAATAATCAGGGATAAAGGAACATGAACATGAGTCACTATAAAATCATAGTCAGCGGTGGCGGAACGGGCGGCCACATCTTTCCTGCCATAGCCATCGCGAATGCATTTCGGCGTCGTTACCCCGACGCCGAAGTTTTATTTGTCGGCGCCGAAGGGCGTATGGAGATGGAGCGCGTCCCCGCCGCGGGCTATCGCATCGTCGGGCTACCCATCAGCGGCCTTGATCGTCGGCGCCCGTGGCGTAACATCGGTGTGATGCGTCAGCTGTGGGTCAGCCTGCGCCGTGCCCGTGCGATTGTCAGCGATTTTCAGCCAGACGTGGCCGTCGGTGTGGGTGGTTACGCCAGTGGCCCGCTGCTTCGCGCTGCCGCTTCGGCTGGTGTCCCGACACTCATTCAGGAGCAGAACTCCTACGCCGGCATCACCAATAAATGGTTAGCCAAACGTGCCGCGCGTATCTGTGTGGCCTATCCCGGCATGGAGCGCTTCTTCCCCGCAGAGAAGATCGTCCTGACGGGTAATCCGGTGCGGAAAGATTTGGAAGAAGCCGTCGATTGCCACGACGAAGCGCTGAAACACTTTGGCCTCGACCCTGCCCGCAAGACACTGCTTGTGCTCGGCGGTAGCCTTGGCGCACGCACCATCAACGAGGCCGTAGAGGTTTGCCTCCCTACGCTGGCCGACCTCGGCGTTCAGTTGATCTGGCAGACGGGCCGCAGCTATTACGATGCCATCCGTAGCCGTGTCTCGGATCTCGAGCCGGAGCCCAAGCGCTGGGTCGGTCCGTTCATCACACGGATGGGTTATGCTTATGCCGCGGCCGACCTCGTCGTGTCGCGCGCCGGAGCTAGCTCTATCTCTGAGCTGTGTCTGCTGGGTAAGCCCGCCATCCTTGTGCCGTCGCTTAACGTGGCGGAAGATCACCAGACGAAGAACGCCCGCTCCGTGGCCGATCGTGGTGGAGCGCTGATGATCGCTGACGGCGAGGTGCGGAAGTCGCTTCCCGACGCCCTCCGTCGCCTCTTTGGCGACCTTGAGCAATTGAAGACACTTGGCATCCACAGCCGTCAATTGGCCGAACGGGATAGTGATGAGCGGATCGTAGACGAGCTGGTGGCTTTAATCGAAAACAATAAGCGCCCTGGAGCTTCCAAGGCGCCTCAAACAGAAAAGAAAAGATGATCGACATAGCACACATTCGTTCCGCCTACTTTATCGGGGCTGGCGGCATAGGCATGAGCGCCCTGATTCGTTGGTTCATGGCGCGTGGCGTCCGCGTGGCGGGCTACGACCGGACACCTTCACCCCTTACCGGCCACCTGATTGATGAAGGCGCCGCTATCCATTTCGAAGACGATGTACACCTTATCCCCGACGGTTTCACTGACCCGCAGAAGACGCTCGTAGTCTACACTCCGGCCGTCCCGTCTGACCACACGGAGCTGAACCATTTCCGTCGTTCCGGTTTTGAGGTGATGAAACGCTCCGAGGTGCTCGGACTCATCACGTCGGCCAGTCGGGCCATCTGTGTAGCCGGCACGCACGGCAAGACGACCGTATCCTCCATGACGGCACACCTGCTCAAACAGTCGCATGTCGATTGTAACGCCTTCCTCGGCGGCATCCTGAAGGGCTATGCCAGCAACTTGATGCTCTCTGACCATAGCGACCTGACCGTCGTGGAGGCCGACGAGTACGACCGTTCCTTCCATCGTCTCCACCCCACCACGGCCATCATCACCTCTGCCGATCCCGATCACCTTGACATCTACGGCACTCCTGCCGCCTATCGCGAAGCCTTCGAGGTCTTCACCTCGCTTATTCGGCCTGGTGGCACATTGATCATTAAGAAGGACGCCCCTGTGAAACCTCACCTCCAGCCCGACGTCAGGTGCTACACCTATTCTGCTGCCGATACTACAGCCGATTTCTATGCCGAGAACATCTGTATCGGCGGGGGTGAAGCCGTCTTTGATTGCGTTCTCTCAGACGGTACACGCATCGCTGATATCCACCTTGGCGTTCCTGTCCGGGTCAACGTCGAGAACGGCGTCGCGGCCATCGCTGCCGCTTGGCTTCACGGTGCTCGTCCCGACGAGATCCGATCGGCCATGGCCACCTTTCCCGGTGCCGAACGCCGCTTCGATATCCGTCTTCGCAATGATCGCGTCGTCCTCATCGACGACTACGCCCATCACCCAGAGGAGCTCACCCGCAGCATCCTATCCGTGAAGGAACTTTATACAGGCCGTCGCATCACGGGCATCTTCCAGCCCCATCTCTACACCCGAACCCGCGACTTCGCCGACGATTTCGCCCGTAGCCTCTCCCTGCTTGACGAGTTGATCCTCGTTGACATCTATCCGGCTCGTGAGGAACCCATTCCCGGCGTTACCTCAGAGATGATCCTCGAACGCGTCACCATCGCCGATAAACGTTGCTGCACGAAAGCCGAGCTACCAGCGATAGTCGCTGGTGGATCCTTCGACGTCGTCCTCATCCTCGGTGCCGGTGACATCGACCGTCTCGTCGAGCCCATCCGCCAAATCCTCGCACAAAGATGAAGAAGCTGCTGCCCGTCATTATCGCCGTCGTCTTCGCGTGTTACGTCATCTTCTCGATCCTCATAGTGAACGAGAAGGGGACGGACGCCGTTTGTAGTGGTGTGACGGTGGAAATCAAGGACAGCGCCGACCGAAACTTCATCACTCGCCGCGATGTCATCCGCTTGCTTCGTTCCTCTCACCTCTATCCCGTCGACACACCTCTTCGTGCAGTTAATACGGCACGCATCGAGCACCGTATCACTGAGAGTGGTCCCGTAGATCGAGCGAAAGTCTACAAGACACCCTTCGGGATGGTTCATATCGAAATCACACAGAAGACTCCCGTTCTCCGAGTCTTCGTCGACGGTGAGAGTTATTACGTCGATGAACAGGGACATACAATGGCCGTCAGCTCCCGGTATGCGGCCTATTTGCCAGTCGCTTGCGGAAAAATCGAAAAAACCTTTGCCACAACAGACTTGTACAAGTTTGCCGTATTTTTGCACAAGCATGACTTCTGGAACAGCCAAATCGAACAGATTTTTGTTTATCCCAATAAGGAGATAGAATTGACTCCACGGGTGGGCGACTTTCGGATATTCTTAGGCAGTTTTGATGACTTCGAAGAAAAGATGGATCATTTGCAACTGTTTTATGAACAGGCCATACCTAAGGTGGGATGGGATAAATACGAGATGATCAATTTGAAATACAAGAACCAGATTGTTTGTACTAAAAAATGATTTTATGGTGACGGACTATATAGTAGCGATTTATTTGGGCACTTCTCATTTGGTGGGGATGGTCGGAAAAAAGAACAGTCGGGGCGCGCTCTCCATCGTAGCCGAAGAGGTGAAGGAGTCGAGCGGCTGCATCCGACGTGGACGCATCCACAACGTGGCTGAGACGGCTGCACGCATCAAACGGCTCGTGCTCGAGCTGCAAAACAGACTTCCGAACCTTCGTATTGAAAAGGTCTATATCGGTATCGGGGGCCAATCTCTCCGCTCCATCGATCACTCCGAAGTGCGAACGATCCGCGCTGACGCTTTCGTGACGGAAGACGACATCCGCCTGCTCAACGAACAGTGCAAAAACTATCGCCCTGAAATGTCAGACGTCTTGGCTGTAGCACCTCCTGTTTATTACCTCGACGACAAACGCACCTCGAACCCTGTCGGCGTCTCTTGCCGTCGTATCGAGGCACGTTATAAGCTCGTGGTCGGACAGCCGATCATCCGCAAGTCTATTATTAATAGCATCGAGCAACAGGCCAGCATCACCGTGGCCGGCATCATCGTATCGCCATTAGCATTGGCCGAGGCCATACTGACTCGTAATGAAAAAGAGTTGGGTTGTGCCGTCATTGACTTTGGTGCGGGTGTCACCTCCATCGTCGTCTACAAAAACGGTCATCTGGCCTACCTCGGCGTGATACCCTTGGGCAGCGATCTGATCACGCGCGATCTGACCAGCCTCCACCTTGTCGAGGCCGAGGCCGAACGCCTGAAGATCACCTACGGTAACGCCAAACCCAACGAGAACCAAGAAGGTAGCATCTCACTCGACACCGTCGACGGTATCGGTACGCGCAAGATCAACCTGAGCGAGATCGATATGGTCGTTGAGGCGCGTGCGAAGGAGATCGTCCAGAATGTCTATGCCCGCATCGAAGAGAGTAAGCTGGCGAATGCACTCGGTGCAGGTATCGTCCTCGTCGGAGGCGGCGCGGCGTTGAAGAACTTGCAAGAGCTCGTTCGCGAGACATTCAAACTCCAGGAGGTGCGTTATTCCACCATCCGCAAAGGACTTGTTGATGACGCTAACGACAAGGTGGGCGACCCGCGGTATATGTCTGCTCTCAGTTTGCTGCTGCAAGGCACCGAGAGCTGTGTGGGCGCTATCCGTCGGAAACAAGAAGAGCCTACGCCACCACCCGTTCAACCCGTCGAGCCAGTCAAGGAACCCGAGTCAGAACCCGAACGCATCATTCCGGAACGTAAACAGGAAGAGGAGCCGCAGCCGAAACCACGCCCCCAAAAGCGCGGTGGACTCTTCGGTGGGTTCGGACGCATCGCCCGTGGACTCTTCGACGAAGAATAACACCCACAACTATTCTCCCCTTACCAAGCACAAATAGTAATGAGCAACGATACAACTCCCCTGAACTTCAACTTCCCCAGAGACACGCGAAAGATCATCAAGGTGGTCGGCGTGGGCGGTGGCGGCGGCAACGCCGTCACGCATATGTTTAAGGAAGGCATTCACGACGTCTCTTTCGTACTCTGTAACACCGACAGCCAAGCCTTGTCGCGCTCGGATGTGCCTGTCAAGATCGCGCTCGGACGTACCGTCACCGAGGGCCTTGGCGCTGGCAATAACCCCGAACGTGCCGAACGCGCCGCAGAGGAGAGCGAGGACGAAATCCGCACCATGCTCGACGATGGCACGAAGATGGTCTTCATCACCGCTGGTATGGGCGGTGGAACGGGTACAGGCGCGGCTCCGGAGATCGCGCGTGTGGCCAAAGAGATGGGCCTCCTAACTGTCGGAATCGTCACCATCCCCTTCCTTTTCGAAGGGCCGCCCAAGATCATCCAGGCACTCAAAGGCGTCGAAGCCATTAGCAAAAACGTCGATGCCCTGCTTGTGGTCAACAATGAGCGACTGAACGAGATCTATCCCGACCTCACCATGCTCAACGCCTTCAAAAAGGCAGACGATACGCTTACCGTGGCCGCCAAAAGCATCGCTGAAATCATCACCCTCGACGGCGTCATCAACCTCGACTTCGCCGACGTGGAGACTACCCTCAAGGATGGTGGTGTAGCCCTCATCAGCAATGGATACGGACAGGGCGAAGGCCGACTCAAGCAAGCCATTGAGGATGCTCTCCGCTCGCCACTGCTCAATAACAATGACATCTCGAACGCCAAGAAGATCCTCTTCAACATCTCTTTCAGTAGCAACACCATCGGCGAGGAAGGCAACGAACTCCGCATGGACGAGGTGAACTATATGACCGAATTCATGAAGCAATTTGGTGATGAGATCGAAGTGATCTGGGGTACCGCCGTCGACGAATCGCTCAAAGGCAAAGTCAAATTCACCGTCCTGGCCACCGGCTTCGACTTGAACGATATCCCCGAGATCCGCCGCAAGCGCAACGAGCAACACCTGCTCAAGAGTGAAGACGAGATCATCAAGGAAGAGGAGATCCTCCGCCAGAAGGAGCGCGAGCGTGCACTCATGGCCAAATACTATGGCCGGAAATCAGAGCAGCAGCGGCCCGCACATCGGCCGAATTACAACTTGGCCATCCTCTCCGTCGGCGAGTTGGACGACGACGCCATCATCACCCTCCTGGAGGAAAACCCCACATACAATCGCGATCCCCGCCTTTTGGCGCGCGCCCGTAACCGTAGCGGTGGCACATCGAAAGACGCCCCCACCACACGCACCGAAGTACCCGCCACCGGCAGGTCCAGTGGCCGCCCACGCATCAGTTTCCGCATGGGATAATAGAACGGGTAGAATGAGCGAGTACTCGGCCCTACCCTCCATCCTCTAATTACACGTAAACAATGGATTTATTCGATCAAATCAGTGGCGACATCAAGGCCGCCATGTTGTCCAAAGACAAAGTGAAGCTCGAGGCACTCCGTAACGTCAAGAAATACTTCCTCGAAGCCAAAACTGCCCCCGGAGCGGGCGACACCCTCACCGACGAGGCTGCCCTCAGCATCCTCCAAAAGCTCGTCAAGCAGGGCCGTGAATCCGCCCGCATCTACACCGAGCAAAACCGTCCCGACCTGGCCGAAGCCGAGCTGGCACAAGTCGGCGCCCTCGAGGGATACCTGCCGAAAGCGCTCTCGCCCGACGAACTCGAAGCCGAGGTGCGTGCCCTGATTGAAAAGGAAGGCGCTACCTCAATGAAAGATATGGGGCGCATCATGAAGGCTGCCACGGCCGCCCTGGCCGGACGCGCCGAAGGAGGCGCCATCTCCGCCGTCGTTAAAACGCTACTCTCTCGCTGAGAGTGAAATCGCTTTTCTCATTCTGATCCCTCGTCACGCACCGCGCGTGGCGGGGGATTTTCTTTTGGGCGAAAACGAAAAAACGCCGGGTACATGATTGGAATTCTCCAACATATACCCGGCAATAGCTTCCCCGGCCCCGGTGGGGCCTTGATTGCCCTTTGCTTCTTTTTTGGCATCAAGGCAAGAAAAGAAAGAGTGACGTCACCCCTACAAGATCCGGATCGCGATCTCCGCGCAGGCCTCCGCGTCGGCCAGGGCGTGATGATGCCTTTTGAGATCGAAGCCACAGGCCGCCGCCACCGTTTCCAGACGATGGTTCGGCAGCTGTTTGAACACCCGCCGTGACGCCCGACAGGTGCAGAAAAACCGATAGTCGGGATACTCCAGCTCATACCGTTTGAAGGCCGCCCTGAGGCAACTCTCGTCGAACGGACTGTTGTGCGCCACCAGCGGCAGTCCCCCAATCAGCGGCACGACCTCCTGCCAGACCTCCGGAAACGTCGGTGCCCCGTTCGTATCCGCCGCCGTGAGGCCATGCACGCGCGTGTTCCACGACATATAATAATTCGGCTCCGGGCGGATGAGCCGATAAAACGTGTCCGTCACCTGCCCCGCGCGAACCACTACCACGCCCACGCTGCAGACGCTGCACCTTCGTAAGTGTCGGCCGTCCAGAGGTGGAAGGGAACGAGGGAAATCTTGAAGCCCATGCCGGTGATGAAGAAGAGCATGCCGAGGAGGGTGAAGGGCTTTGCATCGCTCAGAAGCGCGAAGACTCCATCGAAATACAAGGTGCCAGTGCCTCCATAAATCAACGAGAGACCGTAGAGCAACAAACCAGCTGAGAAGAGGGCGAGCAAGATGAACTTGGCACCGGCTTCGGCACTTTCGTAACGATACTTGTCGTAGCTCACGAGAGCTGCCATTGGGATGGAAGCTAACTCGAGTCCGATGAAGAACATGAGGAAGTGTCCGCTGGAAATCATGAAGTACATGCCAAGGAGGGTGAAGAGGGTGACGATGTAGAACTCACCTTGTTTCACCAAATTCTCTTGACGTTTCATCCACCCATGCGCCATGAGGAAGGTGATGAGTGTGCCGATGCTCAGTACTGTCTTGACGATGCCACCCATGGCAGTAGTGACATACATGCCGCCAAAAGCAGTGGTGGCGGTATCTCCACTGAGTGTGGGAACGAGGTTTAAGAGCGTGTGTGCGGCCAAAAGGATGATGGGCAACGGAGTGTTGTAGATGCCTTTTTGCTCCTTGCCGTCGCCACTCATGAATAGATCAGCAATGAAGAGGATAACAATCACTGCGAGGAGTGAAAGTTCTGCTTGCATGCTAAGAAACTGTGAAAAGTCCATGCTGTATTGATACGTTTAGGAGTTTACAAAAAGGGATTACTATGACTGTTCAACAGAGAACCA